>LJHD01000039.1 GCA_001983475.1 Candidatus Epulonipiscium fishelsonii
TTATATGGAATGGTAAAAGGAATGGTTTTACCATTGGTATTGTTTCCAACAGCATTACTTTCAGCTTGCTCAACTGTTATGACACCAGAAATTGCAAGAGCGACAACATTAAAGTATAAAGGACGAGTGGAAAGTTTATCATCTAGAATAATCCACATGACCTTGCTAGTGGCATTTTTTGTTATGTGCATACTTGTAGTATATGGGCAACACTTAGCTGTTGCGGTATATGGAGATGTGGAAGTTGGAAGGTTGCTACAAATTACTGTACTTATGTCACCATTTGTTTATCTTGAAATTGTAATTGACGGAATATTAAAAGGAATGGGTGAACAGAAAAAAACTTTAGAGTATAGAATAATTGATGCTATATTAAGAATTTTAATGATGTATTTCTTAATTCCAGATGTTGGTATACTTGGGCTAATTGCTACAATTATAATTACAAATGTTATTTCAGCAATTTTACATCTTAATAGACTTATGAAGCTTACAGGGATTACAATTGATATAACTAGATGGATTGTCGAGCCTTTAGTAGTATCAATGGCAGGTGCTCTGTTAACTAAAACATTTATAATGGATATATTTTTAACTTCGTTTAATTTAAATGTTCAATTATCTCTTAGCATGATTGCTGCAACAATATTCTATATAATAGTTATGAGTATGTTGGATGACAATGTAAGAAATATAGGATATGCGCAAAAAAATTAAATATTTCAATAAATTTTGCCGATATATAATACTGAAACTCCCGCTCTAGTTTACTTTGACTAGGAGTGGGATAATTTTAAAATTTAAAAAGGAGGAAAGATTTTGCATCATAATAAAATTGCTAGACCTATCTCTAGGATATTAATGTTGGGTACAACAATAACATCTTTCGGGGTAGCAATATATATACCAACAACAAGTGTTAGTGCTGTATTAATTACTATTTTAGGTATAGTTATTTTAAGTACTACTGTAGTTTTAAAACCTATTAAAGATGTTTATAGCACGTATAAACCTAAAGCATCTGAGCTTAATAGACATGCTGTTTTTGCAGGGTTATACTTGAAAGATAAGCAATTACAACTTACAAGGGTAGATTTTGAAAAATCACTAAGAAATGACTGGTATGATGTGATTACAGCTTACATATTATTAGGCTATTTAAATGATAAAACCGAATTTACTAAAGCAGTTACAATTTGCATGAGATATAATAGCTTAAAATCACTAACTGTATTAATTAATTCTGGTAAAAAAATGGATAGTGAACCAGCTAATATATTATTTAAAGAAGCTTTATTCAAAGAAACTATGGATTATATGGAACTTTTATTTAAATTAGATGTTAATTTAGATTATCGAGATTCTGAAGGAGATACTTTTTTAATTATAGCTACTAGGAACAATTTAGAAGAGCCGGTACAGTTTTTGATAGATAATGGGGCTTCTTGGAATATTACCAATGTTGCAGGGGATAGTCCATTATTTATTGCATTGGCTAACCAATATATGAATATATATAGAAAATTGTTGGCTAGAGTTGAAAAAAACAGAAGTGCAAAGCATCTTATTGAAAGAAAAACATTTTCTGAAAGGATTATTTTAGAAAAGAGAAAAGACGACTTAAATCCTCTTGAGCTTATTAATAGAATAATTCCTGCAGCTAAAGAATCTATGTTGCCTATATTTGCAGATTATTTAAATCATAAAGAAGATTATCAATTGGACATAAAAAATAAGTATGAATTATATGTCCGTAAAAGTAATATCTTTGTTGAAATAATAACAGCAGTGGATTCAACTAAAAATCCTATAGTAACAATTGGTAAAGATAGATACACTCAGGATATAATTGATAGTATTCACCAAAGATATAGCTTTTGTATGGAAGGACAATTTTATATAGAAAGTGTTTATGAAACTCCAAAATGCATTGAATCCGAAAGAGTAGTATGTTCAGAATGTAATGGTACTGCAGAGTTAGTATGTTCGGAATGTGAAGGTGAAGGATATATAATTTGTGCTGTGTGTAAAGGTAAAGGGCACAATGATTGTCCAGAATGTGGAGGTAAAGGCGAGGTTAACTGTGAACACGTTAAAAAGTATAAAGAATGTAATAATTGCAAGAACGGTGAGTACAGCTGCTTAGCTTGTAACAAAGATGGAGAGCAAGTGTGTCCAATTTGTGAGGGACATGGTACAAAAAAATGTACCTGCCCATCTGGTAAAAAAATTAAGTGCACAAGATGTACAAATGGTACAATTATAGAGTTTGATGGAGGCAGGAAAAAATGTACTAATTGCGAAGGTGGACTGATTTGTACTTTATGTAATGGAACAAAATGGGTATTAACTCATTATGTTGATCAAGGATATGCATGTAAAACTTGTAGAGGAAAAACAGTGTTGAATTGTAGAGTATGTAAAGGTAAGAAAAAAATTAAATGTAGAAGATTGTTTAAAGAAGCATGTACATGTAAAAATGGAGAAGTTTCTTGTAAAGCTTGTGGAACAAAAGGAAGGAAACTGTGCCATAAATGTTTAGGAGAAAGAATGAAACCTTGTAGGGAATGTGATAAGGGTTATAAATTTAATAATACCTATGCGGACTTTAAGGCGTATAATGCAATTGAAGATGAAATTTTAATAAGTAATGATGCAACTCCTATATTAGGAGACTTGTTAGCTTCAATGCCAGAAAAAATTATTACTCAACATCCTTATTTAACTACATTATATACGGGAGTAAAAGTTATGTTTCATAATCATGATATATATCTATCTCCTGATACTTTTAAACAAAAATTAATGCAGCTAGCAGGAAACAAAAATCCAGATAGCATTATAGATATTATAGAAATGGCACCACTAGAATATCAGGAAATAAAATTTTATAAAAAAGGAAGAGAAGTTTTAAATTGTATTATAGAATAAGGGTATAAAAACCACTCCATTTTAGGGGTGATATATAATCCCTCTCATTCAGTAAGCGTATTGGGAAACTAGTGCGTAGCCATAGTTATTAACTATGCAATATACTACTTGAATTGCTTGAAATCCCTAAAGCCAATCAAACTACAACGTAAGTATGAAATAAAACTAAGCGTGAATGTTGCGAAAGCAGAAAAAATTGATTGGATAATATA
>LJHD01000040.1 GCA_001983475.1 Candidatus Epulonipiscium fishelsonii
CAGCAGAAACAAAGTCTTCTTCTTCTATTTCATATTTTTCTTTTAATAATTTTAAAATATTAGCTTTAACTTTATCTTTAGTCTTCTTGCTATCTTTACCATCTTCATTTATTACAGGCAATGTTCCAATACAAATATTTAAGTCTTCTCCACCTATTGCTGTTTTTAATTTTTTTTCCATTTGTTCGCTTGAAAGATGAATTAATAAATCTGATATACCCACAACAGGGTCATTTATATCTTCACCAATTACAATATTAACAACTTCACCAGTTTTTTTTGCAATTACTCCATGTAAAGCTAATGGCATAGCAACCCACTGATATTTTTTTACTCCTCCATAATAGTGAGTTTTAAACATTGCAAAATTACTGTCTTCATATAATGGATTTGGTTTCAAGTCTAATCTAGGTGAATCAATATGAGCACCAAGAATATTCATACCTTCATAAAAAGGTTTTTGGCCAATACAATACATTATCAAAGCTTTATTATTATAATTTGCATATACTTTATCACCAGCCTTAAGAGGTTGCCCTATTTTTATAGCCTCTTTTAAATCAATATAATCATTTTCTTTTAAAATTTTAACCATGGATACTACACATTCACGTTCAGTTTTATTTTCCGAAATAAAATTTCTATAACGTTCACAATAAGAAAACATATCTTTTTTTTCGATGCTATTATATTTTTCCCAAACAGATAAATCTTTTTTTTCTTCTTTCATTAGTAGTACCTCCGTAAATTTTATGTTTAAAAATTAATGCTAAAAACTAATATTACTAGTTATATTAATTGTACTTAAACTGAAATATTTTTTTGAGGAGTTGTGAGTAAAACTCACAACATGAGCTTCGCTCCTGCACTACTATATGAAATTTAGTTACTTTCTATTAATATAATTGAAACTAGATTTTTTCTCGTTCAGTTAAATCTAGTTCCATCACCTATTTTTTTTGAAATAATTTCTTATAATTTTTAGATACATATAAGTTGTTGAGCTTTTTTTCTTATTCTTGAATCACGGATTTAAGAACAACGTGACTAAATATGTTAAGTTACAACACTATATATGATAGTACTCTACCTTTTATAGAAAAATATGTACTATTTCCAAGCTAAACACTTATTATAGTAAAGGCAAAATCGCCCTTACTACGTTATATTTTTCTGGTGTAATTTTTCAGCCAAATTGCTTCTTCTTCTGTTAAATAAGGTAATATTTTTTTAAATACCATTGAATGATAATTATTTAAATAAGTTTTTTCTTGAGAAGTCATATATTTTTCTTCGATTGCATCCAAATCAATTGGCACAAATGTCATAGTTTCAAAATGTAAAAATTGGCCGTATTCCGTTTTCTGTAATTCTTGTACAATAATCTCATTTTCAATTCTAATTCCATGAGAACCTTCTTCATAAAATCCTGGTTCGTTTGAAGTTAACATTCCAATATCAAGTTCACAGCTATCATTTCTTTC
>LJHD01000041.1 GCA_001983475.1 Candidatus Epulonipiscium fishelsonii
AAAAAATAACGGTTATAATTCAACGTAAAGATGTTATATATAAATTATCAACTGATGAGCTTCATTATACTGAAAATTCTCATTAATCGAAAGTAAAAAAATAGATTTTACAAAAAGTCTTTAAACATCAAATCACGTGATATTTAAAGACTTTTTCAATGGATTCCAGAAATTACAGAATCCATTGAATTTACTTTTAAAAATATTTATATTTCTTTATCTTCATTAATTTCTTTATCTTCTTCTATTTCTTTATCTTCTTCTATTTTTGGATTGATACATCTACCATAAAGAATAGTAAGATTATAAAGTTTTTGAGTTAATTCTTCAGTTATATCAAATTGATTCATTCTCCAAGACCAATTCCCTCCCAATGTGGAAGGATGATTCATTCTTGCAATATTTCCAAGGTTCAATAAATCTTGCATTTGCGTAATTGCAACATCTCCAACACTACTCCAAGCTCCACGTATAAAACCCCAATTATATCCTTCATCAATATTAAGTTTCAAATAATTCATAGCATGTTTTACATCTTTTGGATTTCCTGTTGTTTCCATCCATCCTCGAATTGTATCATTATCATGAGTTCCTGTATAGACAACACAATTTTTATCATAAGTATGAGGTATATACTCGCTTTCTTCACGTGTATCAAATGCAAATTGCAAAACTTTCATACCTGGAAACTTTGTTGCATCTCTAAAATCAATTACAGATTGAGTTAAATATCCCAGATCTTCAGCAATTATATTTAAGTTATCACCTAAAACATTTTTTATAGCGTTAAATAAATTTATAGCTGGCCCTTTTACCCATTTTCCGCCAGTTGCAGTTTTATCACCAAATGGAATTTCCCAAAATGCTTCAAATCCTCTAAAATGATCAATACGAATAACATTATAAAGCTTCAAGCTTTCTCGTATTCGATTAATCCACCATCCATAACCCATATATTCTAAATATTCCCAATTATAAATAGGATTTCCCCAAAGCTGACCTGTTGCAGAAAAAGCATCTGGAGGACATCCTGCTACTACAATAGGATTTCTATTTTCATCAAGTTTAAATATTTCTGGATTGGCCCATGATAGCAATAGGTAAAACTTTGAAGTTATCTCCATCTT
>LJHD01000042.1 GCA_001983475.1 Candidatus Epulonipiscium fishelsonii
ATCATTATAGTGTCAACTTTACTTCCCATATATCCAGAAATACCACCATATATTATACCTACTATCATGTTAACAAAGGCAGCAATAAAAGCTACTGTCATAGATACTCTTGTTCCGTACATAAGTCTAGTAAGAATATCTCTTCCTAAAGAATCCGTGCCTAATATGTAAGATTTATTCCATATAGTTTTTTTCTCATAAATATCCCCTGTTGGCTCGTCTACTATTAAGTATGGATTTGTACCATAATACAGGGCAACTTCGGTTCCATTATAATCAAATATGGTCATCTTTTTTTCAGCTTCTTCTCGAACTTTACTAAGCTGAGTATTTAAAGTTCCATCTAAATTTATATTAATTATTTTTAAAGATTGAGTTATATATAAATAGCTTTTTTGGTCTGGAGATACAAATACCTTAAGAATTGGTGGTATATTTGACATGGCCAAATTTTGGTCATTATAATTATAGCTTGTAAATGCAGGGCCTATTCCTGCGAAGATTAAAAGTATTAATATTATTATAAATCCTGCAATAGCTGTTGGTTTCTTTCTAAATCGAAACCAAACATCTTGTGCAAAAGTTCTACTTTTTGCATAAATGCGTTCTCGGTCCGCATCGGTTGTTTCTAATAAATCCCATTTATTATCCATAATTTTACCCCCTATTAATCATCAAATTTAATACGTGGGTCAATTAAAACGTAAAAAATATCTACTACTAAAACCATAGCTAGTAAAAAAGCTGCATAAAATAGGGTTACTCCCATAATTGTAGTATAATCACGTTCGGCAACCCCGTTTACGAAGTGCATGCCAAGGCCTGGAAGTGCAAATATTTTTTCTATTACAAAACTACCTGTAAGCAGTCCTGCTACAGTTGGGCCTAAAACAGTTACTATTGGAACAAGTGCATTTCGTAGAGCATGTTTTGTAATTACTTTTACATCTGAAAGGCCTTTTGATCTGGCAGTTCTAATATAGTCTTGCCCCATAACTTCAAGTAGAGATGACCTCATAAGTCTTGCTATATAACTTACAGAATACCCTCCTAATGCTACTGTTGGCAATATATATCCTGTCCATTTATCAACTCCATATGTAGGTAACCAATTTAATTGGAATGAAAAAACATAAATAAGCATAGAAGCAATTATAAAAGAAGGAATGGTTACTCCAATTGTTGCAACTGCCATAATAAACATATCTTGCCATTTCCCAGATTTCACAGCAGCTAAGATACCCATTGGTATGGCTGTAATTAAAACAAATATTATAGTAATTACTCCTAATTTTGCTGATGTAGGAAATCCGCTTTCTATAAAATCATTAACAGTTTTTCCAGTATATCGAAAAGACGGACCTAAATCCCCTTTTATGGCATCTGCTATATACGAAAAAAATTGTTCATGTAACGGAGCATCAAGATTATATTTTTCATTTAAAGCGATTTCTACTTCTGGAGGAAGTTTTCTATCTCTGGTAAAAGGACCGCCAGGAACAGAATGCATCATGCTGAATGTTAATAATGCAATCATAAACATTGCGATAAGCATAGAAAAAATTCTTTTTAGTATAAATTTATGCATAAAGACCTCCTTTAAAAAAATATATTAAACTAAAGATTAAAAATACAAAATAAATTATACTACTTATATAATTATATTGTCAATCATTTATTTATTTTTTATATAGAACAATAAATTAGTACTATAGACTCTATTAAAATTTGTATAGTAGTAACTAAAATAATATAATTTAATTGTGCTAGTTAAATATTTTATTATAGATGTACTTACAAGCTGAATTATTTTTTTGAGGGTGGGGAATTTATTATGGGTATACAAATTGCACAAATATGCATAAATATACATTTTGGAGCAATTTGAACTATATTGGACAACATGTGCTAGTGGGAAGAAATATATTAGGGTATTTTGTCAGTTGTATTTTATTAGATATAGGTATATACTTTAATAGTTAACCCGTGTGAAAAAAACAATTAGCAGAGTAATCGCGAAAAAATAAGTAGCAATTAGGCGAAAAAATAAGTAGTAGAGCAGACGTGAAAGAATAAGTAATAACTGGTTAACAACCAAAACAAATAAATAACAAGTCACGTTGTTCTTAACTCCGTGATTTAGGAATAAAAATTCGCTCAGTAAATTTAAAAGTAAGATATGCTTCAAACATCAACAAGGGAAAACCATGGCCATGGACCTTAGTTTAAATCAACAGTTGTGCTAGTTATATTTATCATGTACTTATAAAGTATTTTTTGATGGTTGGGGATTTCCTCGACTATAATCAAATGTAGGGGCTGCTAAGTACCTTTACTATAATTAACTAGCACAAGACGTAAATACTGTTTATAATCTCTCAAAAAAAATCTAGGATAAAACATAAAGTATTATCCTAAACATAGTGTTACCTTATTTAATCTTACATTTGAGATTATAAACAGGTTATATAAATGTTGATAAAAAAATTGAAAAGTATATTGTTCATGATAAGTGGACTAAAAGGCCTAAAGAAAGTTTAAGCCTATTTCTAGTATAAAAAATATTTTTAGCCAGAATTCATATCCTTCATAATTAGGGTTTTAAGCTAGAATTGAAAGTTTGAATAAACAATTGAGTTGTTCATCCAGAAAGGTTGCATGAACAAGAAGAACTTCCATTTAGAAATTTACATCTTAAATAAACTCAAGGTTTCCATCCAGAATTAAAAGTTTTAATATACAAGCAGGACTTCCATTCAAATTTCATATCATAAATAAGCTCAAGGTTTCCATAAAGCAGCAACAGTTTCAATATACAAGTAGGACTTCCATTTAGAAAGTTACATCTTAAATAAACTCAAGGTTTCCATAAAGCAGCAACAGTTTCAATATACAAGTAGGACTTCCATTCAAATTTCATATCCTAAATAAGCTCAAGGGTTCCATACAGTAGCAGCAGTTTTAATATACAAGCAGGACTTCCATTCAGAAAGTCACATCTTAAATAAACTCAAGATTTCCATACAGAATTAAAAGTTTCAATATAATATTAGGGTTTCCATACAACAGCAACAGATTCAATATACAAGCAGGACTTCCATTTAGAAAGTCACATCTTAAATAAGCTCAAGGTTTCCATACAGAATTAAAAGTTTCAATATATTAGCAGAACTTCCATTTAGAAGTTCATATCCTAATAAACTCAAGGATTTCCATCTATAATTAAAAGTTTAGATTCAATATACAAGCAAGACTTCCATTTAGAAATTCATATCCTAAATAAAATCAAGGTTTCATACAGTAGCAACAGATTCAATATACAAGCAGGGTTTCCATTTAGAAAGTCACATCTTAAATAAAATCAAGGGTTTTCATACAGCAACAACAGTTTTAATATACAAGCAGGACTTCCATTCAGAATTGAAAGTTTAAATAAGCAACCTCTGGTAAAAATTCATATCTTTAAATAATCAGACTTTTAATATGACTTATTTTTAGCAGTAGCATTTATAGGTTTATTAAAAAAATAAGAAAAAAGTCCCTTTGTTTATTTCATGATTCAGGAATAAAAGATTTAGCTACGTTATTCCTAAATCCAGGACTCATGAATTATAACTAATAATTTATTAATTACAGATATTTATTTGTGCAAATTATAGCTAAATTAAAGTTTTTCAGAATAGCTAAAGATAAAAATTTAAAGATTTTATAACTTTAATTGCATAAATATTCATTATATTATATTTAAATTTAAGTATTATCTATGAAAACGACATAAAAAGCTAAGCTTTTCCATGTATCTCATTATGGTATTGTGCATAATGCACTAATGATGGATATATAGGTAATTTCTTTATAATAATATTGGTTTACAACAAAAGATTAAGGAATAAAGTAATTTGAGTTCGGGGTAAAGTTATGATTCAACTACCTACAAGAGCTTCTCACTATAATTAAATTTAGTCGTTGCTATTTTAAGTACCGTTACTATAATGTATTTATATAATTAATTTTGGAGGTATTATGAAAAAATTAATTTACGGACAAAATATAATGTGGGTGGACTTAGGGATAAAAGTACCAGCATGTGTAACAACAAATGGAAAATTAAAGTTTATAGGAAATGGAAGACAAAATAAAGTAATAAGAAGAAAATTTAAAGTGGAGAGAAAGCAATTAGGAAAATTAAAAAAGTTAAAAGCAATAAAAAAGACAAACAATAAAGAAAATAGAATAATGCAAGATAAAGACAATAAATATAGCAAAGAAATAATAAAATTTGCAAAATAAGGTTTCAATAATAAAACGAGAACAGCTAGACTAGACAAGAAAAAGTCGTAAAAACAATAATAGTTTGCATAATTGGTCATTTTATCGTTTATCAAAATTTATTGAATATAAAGCAAAGCTTGAGGGAATAAAGGTTGAATATGTAAATCCAGCATATTCATCACAGACCTGTCCAGTATGTAGAGAAAAAAATAAGGTAAAAGATAGAGGATATAAATGTGGATATAGAAATCATAGAGATGTAGTAGGTGCGATAAATATAAGTCTAGGATATAAGATAAAATTATATCAGCCAACTATGTTCTGCCCTAGACTAAAGATCATACTGGACTAGCAGAAATGAATTTGTCCTTAATCACTTTAGAATCCCCCGCCTTTAGACATGGGAAGTATCAAATTTATACAACGAGCAGGATATATTTAATCCATGTTGCTAAAAGATAACCTAGACGACAAAAGAGCTACTATACCGAATTTTACAAAATAGTTTGATTTTGAAAAAATCAGCGTAGCAGCTCTTTGACTGTATTTGATTATATAGTGTTATAAAATAATATCAATTTTAAAGTATCCTTCATAATCTGAAACATAATAAGTATTATATCCATAATTGTCTAATGTAGAATGTTTAGAAGTTGGATTTTGTATATCTTGTTTAAATTGAGTTAATATTTTATCTTGAGAAAGTTTGTCAATGTTTGCATAGTCCATCATATTTTTTAGCATGGTTTCTTCAGCTTCAGTTATAGCTAACATTGGAATTAATTTTCCATCTTCATAAGCATCACAAATATGAACAGATATCATATCAACTTTATCATCATCAAAGCTCAAATAAAATCGCATAGGAACAGATAAAATATGTGGGTCTTCATCAAAACGTTTCTTATAAAATACATCTGATAATAGGTCTTGGTTTGTATATTCTATCGTCTTTAAAATATCGTCTTCAAACTCAGTTGCAGTAAGGTAAAGTTTATCAACTAGAATTTTATCATTTATTTGCTGTACATATTTTTCATTACTATCTGTATGGTACAGCAATATAGTAAGAGACTCGTAGTCTATTAAACTTTTTTCTACGTCGAGATCATATTGTATTTCTATCAATTGATTATCTACATTTAAAACTACTAAATATTGTAAGTTATAATCATTAGCAATTGTACTTTCTAACTCAAAAAATGATTTAGGTTGTTCAATGATTGTTGCTGCCCAACCCTTATTATTTCCCTTTGACTGGTTTATTTTATTTTCCTCGAATATTTTTTCAGCTTCAAATTCGTTAGATATCATATCTAAAATTTCTTTGTATGTGCCAAGTAATCTGTTTGATTGCTCTTCGTATTTATCATTTTTGTTAATATTTCTTTTGATAAAAATTTCAGTTAACTCTCCAGTGCTAGTTGCGTTTAGAGTTGTTTTTTCTGTAGTTAGATGTTCATTTTTTAAGTCATCTATAATACTTTCAATTTTAGTTTCGATTTCTTTACCTGTTTCACTTAATGTTAAAGTGTCTAACTCGTAGTGGTTGCTACTAATTATTGGTGGTAAATCTGCATCTTCTTCAGCTCTCATAACTGAATAACCATAGCCTGTCATTACACTCATAACTAAAAATGATATAAATAATTTCAGTTTCATGTTTATCCCCCTTACATTTTAGATATTTTATTTGCAATAATATAACCCAATATTCCGACTGCAATATTTAATACAACTATCTTAAGACCAAATAACATTGGAATAAAAAACATAAAGTATGTTACAAAGATTTTAAATATCCATTGAGCTTTTTTGGTTACAATCAAGTTTTGACTTATTTTTAATCCTTCTTTTTCATTCATGTATTTTATTGACATAAATAAAAATAAGATTATACTTAGCATTAAAGCAAATTTTGACCATATATTCTGTTCAAATAGTTCACCAAATCTTTCATAATCCCATACATTATATAAAGGTTCTGTGAAAAAATACCACAAAAAATCTGAAATGTCATTTCCTATATCGCCTATAGCTATAGGTAAATTAAACAAATCTTCTAGAGCAGTTAATGAAGCTGCAAAAAACCACCCTGCAAATGCAGCTAACCATCCGAAAACAACACTTGCATACACATTTGTAACTATATATTGCATGAATACTAAGAAAAAGTAGAATACTAATATTATTACAAAAGTATATAAGGCTTGTTGAACTATTACACCCATTTCAAGAAACATTTCATTAATCCCAGCGGGTTTCATTTGTTTTACCCATTCAATATTTTTATTTCCTATAATAACTGTAGATATCGCATTAATAATAAAATATAATCCAATTGTTATTGTCCCGATTGATAACTTAGTAATATAAACTTGTGAAGTTTTTACTGGTAAAGAAGTAAGAAAGTGAGAAATATTAATCTTACTATAATCCTTAAATTGTAATATAACTAAAACAGTTACTCCAGCTAAAATTGGAATTAAAGATATAATTGAAAATCCAGAATAGAATTCATAAAAAGTTGCTTCTCTAAAGTAATTATTTATAAAACTTGCCAAAATGTCTTCTTTTACATCACTGATAATTATATATGAAAATAGTGCTCCAACAACAGCAACAAGCATGGCGAACCATACTGTCTTTATTTCATGTTTTATAAGTGCCTTCATCTACTTCTCCTCCTTGTCAATATAAATAAATGATTCTTCTAGAGTCATAGGTATTTGTTCTATTAAAATTAGTTCATAACCTTTTAATGCATCTTCAATATACGACGTACTTTTAGCAACGATATAGTACACATTACCAATTTGTTCAGTATGTATAAACTTTGGAAGCTGGCCAAAATCTGGAGCATCTTTAAATATAACTTGCATCTTGCAAACATTATTTTTTAATTCATCCACAGTATTTTCAAATGAAACTTTTCCTTCGGTTATAATAGTTATATTATCACATATTTTTTCAAGTTCTGATAAATGATGAGATGATACAAAAACTGTTAATTGTCTTTCTGCTACCTCTGATATTATCCAATCTAAAATTTGTTTTTTAGCAATAACATCAAGCCCTGATGTTGGCTCATCTAAAATAAGCACATCAGGATTAACGGATAAATTTAACATTATACTTAATTTCATCTGCATTCCTTTTGATAAACTTTTTACTTTTTTATTTAAATCCAATTTCCCTTGTTCATTATATTTGTTAAATTTATCCCTTGAGAAAGTAGCGTATATTTCTTGGTAAAATTCTACTAAGTCTTTTAGTTTATACCAATCAAAATAGGCATTTTTATCTTGAACATATCCAATTTTTGCTTTTACTTTTGGGTTCTCATATACTTCTTCATTATCTATTGTAATGCTACCTTCATCTACTTTATAAATTCCTGCTAAGCTCTTAATGAGTGTTGTTTTACCAGCACCGTTTTGACCAATAACTCCATGTATTGTGCCTTTTTCAACTTCAATATTAATATCATCAATTGCTTTAAATGAGCCATAATATTTAGTTACATTTTTTATACTAATCATTTATAGTTTCCTCCTCTATTTTATTAAATATCTCTTGTACTAGTTCGACAAAGTTTGTTTTGTTTCCTTCAATAAATTGCCAATCAATACATAATTGAAAAAGCTGTTTTTTTATTACTTCTACTTTTTCTTCCCTCATTTTACTAATTGGATTTTCGGCAATAAAATTTCCTTTACCCTGTGCAGATACAATTATTCCTTGATGTTCTAGCTCTTGATATGCTTTTGATATAGTATTTGGAGTAACTGTAAGCATTGATGCCATTGTCCGTATAGATGGAAGTTTTTCCTGAGGTTTTAATATGCCTTTTATTATTTGTTCTTTAATACCATCTACAATTTGTATATATATTGGTCGGTTGTCTGCAATATTTAGTTTTATCATTTAGTGTCACCACCTTTTATATATAATATGGTTTCTAACTGTGTTATGTGATGTAATACAGTATATACAAATGGTAGCATATGTTTTTATTTTTGTCAACTATTTTTTTCCAATTTTTACTAAAAAATTTTATTTTCATTAATGAACAAGCGAAGCTGATTTTTTTAGCAAACAAGCCGTAAAGCCCCTAGCTTTAGCTATGGGGATATTAGGCTATTAAATTTTCCTTTAAAGTTCTTGCCACATTTTAATATTTATTATATGGACACAACTGAATACATTGAAACAATTCTTTGAATTGTGATACAGACGGTTGCTAGAAGTAGCTATTTCTAGTGTAAAACTTTTGAGCAATTTTTAATTACGAATATTCAATGCACCGAAAATGTTTATAAAGTGAAACACGACAAGAACAAGTCAAACATCGTAAAAGACTAAATGTCTTTGATATAAGGTAAAATTATGTCAGCCAAATGTAATGTTCTGCCCGTCAATGACAGGTCATAAACTAAAGGTCATACTGGAATAACAGAAATGAATTTGTCATTTAATCACTTTAGAATCCCCTGCCTTTAGGGATGGAGAGTGTAAAGATAGAAAATCAGTTTTAAATTATTATATTAGAAGTACTTAGCTGCAGCATTTTTGGCACAAAAAAAGAGGCCTGATAAAAGCCTCTTTTCTTATAGATACTTAATTATACTTTCCACATCTTCAAGGTCAACACCAAGCTTTGTAGCTATTTGTATAGGAGTAAAATTAAATTCTTTATAATAAATTTCTATTCTTGCTATTGTATTTTCGTCCATTTCATCTTGCTCTGAGATTTCATTTTTATTTTTCATATATTTTTAGCAGGTAACTGTGTTATCCTTGCATCCGCCTTTCTATTAAACCTTTTTTTATATTTAATACTTTTAAATATGAATTCTTTTTTGTTATTACACCTGTTTCTTTTAGTATATCTATTCTGTTCTTAATTGCACTTCTCCAGAGTATAATTCTGCATCTGGCTACTCTATATTTTTGGAAGCAACATCCCATGCTTGTAATCACTGCTGATAGACAAAAGAGTAATTCCTATATGGACTTGTGCTATAGGATTTTTAATTTTACTATAAAAATAAAGAACAAGATAGGAGTCTATTGATAAAAAAATTCTGTATATCCTTTGACAATGTTATAAAAGCTTTTTAGATTAAACCTACAAAATTTTCCTATTCTAAGAGATGTTTAAAAATTGCACAAAAAAAAGACGTTCTTTTAAACGTCTTTTAAGAAATATATTAACTTTGAAATAGTAGTAACTAAAAGTGTCAAACGAATACTTCAGTTTATAAGCACATTTTAATGTTTAATTTGCCCATTCATCAAGTTCTTGATCTGTTGCCAATACAAAATGAGTGCCATCAATTAATTTTTTACTTCCTTTACTATAGTCAATTCCGCTTGAGTTATAATCATAAGTTATAGAAGTTCTTTTTTGCTCCATTTTAGGGTTTGGAGATGGAATGGCACTTAAAAGAGACTTAGTGTATGGATGAATAGGATTTTTAAAAATTTCTTCAGTGGAACCCATTTCTACAATATGACCTAAGTGCAAGACTCCAATATAATCTGAAATGTATTTTACCATAGATAAATCATGTGCAATAAATAGAAAAGAGGTATTTGTTTCAGATTGAATTTTCTTCATTAAGTTTACAACCTGTGCTTGGATAGACACATCTAGGGCAGAGATTGCTTCATCCGCAATAATTAAGTCTGGATCCATAATAAGTGCACGAGCAATTCCTACACGTTGGCGTTGCCCACCAGAAAATTGATGTGGATATCTATTTGCATGTTCTTTAGAAAGCCCCACTCTTTCAAGGATGTTATATACTTTCTCGTTTCTTTCGCTACTTGTGGAGTATAGCTTGTGTATATCAAGCCCTTCTGCAACAGCATCCAAAACCTTTTTTCGTGGGTTTAGGCATGCCATTGGGTCTTGAAAAATCATCTGCATCTTTGTTCTAAGAAGAGTGTTTTGAGTAGAATTTAATTTACCAGAGATATTTTCCCCGTTAAATAAAACTTCGCCTCCAGTAGGATTATAAAGTCTTATGATGCTGCGTCCAATGGTTGATTTACCACTTCCTGATTCTCCAACCAGTCCAAATGTTTTTCCAGCCTGAATTTCAAACGAAACTCCATTCACTGCTTTTACAGTAAACTTTCTATTTATTTTAAAATGTTGTTTTAAATCTTTAACTTCTAAGATTATATTGCTCATAAGTTAACCTCCTTCAACATTTTATTAATTTTGTTTCTTAATTCTTGTGGCATATCAACTTTTGGGGCATTTGGATGCATAAGCCAAGATGCAACTTTATGGGTGCTTGAACCTTCAACATCAAACATAGGTGGCTCAAGTCTATAATCAATATTTAGAGCAAATTTATTTCTTGGAGCAAAAGCATCTCCGACTACTTCTTGTGCTAGGTTTGGAGGGCTTCCAGGAATGGTGTATAATATGCTGTCATCTGTATCTAAATCAGGCATAGCTGAAAGTAGCCCCCAAGTATATGGATGACGAGGGTTATAAAATATCTCATCTATTTTACCTGTTTCTACAATTTTACCAGCATACATAACGTTTACATAATCTGCAACTTTTGCTACAACTCCTAAGTCATGGGTAATATAAATTACAGACAAATTCTTTTTTCTCTGAATATCCTTTATTAGTTCTAGGATTTTAGCCTGTATAGTTACATCCAAAGCAGTTGTTGGTTCATCACAAATTAAAACGTAAGGGTCACATGATAAAGCAATAGCAATAACTATACGTTGACGCATACCTCCAGAAAGCTGATGTGGATAAGATTTCATTCTTTTTTTAGCATCGGTAATACCAACAAGCTCAAGCAATTCCAAAGCTTTTTCATAAGCTGATTTTTTATCCATATTATAGTTATATAGCATAGGTTCCATAACCTGCTGACCTATATTCATGGTAGGATTTAAAGAAGTCATGGGGTCTTGGAAAACCATTGCAATTTTACGTCCCCTTATATTTTTTTGCAATTCTTCCTTAGAAAGTTGCACTATATCCGCAGTTCCACCTTCAATTGTACCATGTTCAGCACTTTCATGTTTTTCCCAAGTATAATTTATGCTACCCTGTTCAATTTCACCATTGCCTGCCAAAATTCCCATGATAGCTTTTGTGGTCACTGATTTTCCGCTACCAGATTCACCCACAATGGCTATGGTTTCCCCTTTGTTCAAATCTAAATTTACTCCTCGAATTGCTTTTACTTTGCCACTATCGGTTTTAAATGAGATGTGTAAATCCCTTATTTCTAGTACCTTCATATTTTATGCCTCCTTCATTGTTGGGTCAAAAGCATCCCTTAGTCCATCTGCCAACAAATTAAAGCTTAACATTAATATTGCTAAAACAACCACTGGGATAATTACCATATATGGTGTTATAAGTATAGTTTTAAATCCATCATTAATTAAAGTTCCAAGCGAAGCTTGTGGCTGTGGAATACCAAGCCCAACAAATGCAAGAAATGCTTCGTAAAAAATAGCATTTGGAATTGAAAACATAGACATTATTATTAACTGGCCAAATATATTAGGTAAAACATTTTTAAAGATAATAAACATATGGCTTGCACCAAGTGTTTTTGAAGCTAAGACATATTCTTCTTCTTTAATTTTTAAAACTTGTGCACGGGTTATTCTGGCCATTCCAATCCACCCAGTTAACATCAATGCCAAAATAATAGTAAACAATGAAGCTTTCATTATAACTAAAAGAAGAGTTAATATTACTAAGGAAGGAATAGAACTTATTATTTCTTGGACCCTTTGCATTATATTATCAACTTTGCCCCCAAAATATCCACTAATTAGCCCATAAACCATACCAAAGCAAATATCTATAATTACAGCAGTTAAAGCAACAAACAATGAAATCCTAGTTCCGCTCCATACCCTAACAAACAAATCTCGGCCCAGAACATCTGTTCCAAACAAATGAGTTCCATTGGGTGAAGTTGACTGGATAGAAGTATCTATTATGTCAAATTCAAAAGGAGATATTGCAGGTGCAATTATAGCAAACAATACTATAATGATAATGCATATTCCACCAGCTAAAGCTCCTTTATTTTTTTTTAGTCTCTTGAAAAAATCTTTCCAAAATGAATTTATTGGCAATACTTCCTCAACATATATGTCATGTTTTTGTCCTACAAATTCAAAATCATTTTCTAAGAATTCCATAATCTATTCTCCTTTCCCAAGTCTTATTCGTGGGTCTATAATTCCATACAATATATCTATAGCTAACATAAGACCTACATATAATAAACTATACAAAAATGAAACTGCCAACACTACATTATGGTCATTTACTGTAATTCCTTTTACTAAAAGTGACCCTAGCCCAGGAATAGAAAATATTTGTTC
>LJHD01000043.1 GCA_001983475.1 Candidatus Epulonipiscium fishelsonii
AGGTATAACAACTCCTGCAGCTGTTTCAACTGGTGAAAGTGTTAAAATTGTAGTGCCATTTATAGGAGCAAGTGATAACTGGGTTACAACAGATGCAATATTCAAAATTACAAGCGGTGCAAACACAATAGCTTCAGGAGCTGCAACTGTAAAAGATAAAACATTTGAAATTACAGCAATCATTGCTAACGGTGGAGATTATATTTTAAAAATAGCAGGGACTGGTAATGATGCTAAGATATTTAATTTTTCAACCACTCTAAAAGTAAACGGTACAACTAGCGGTGGAATAACAACTCCAAGCACAATAACTTTAACTCCTGATACTACTGACAACACTACTGGTCAATCATTAGAATTAGCTGTTGCCGGTGATACAGATAATGCTTGGTTAAATAAAGTAACTACTATTGAAGTTTCTGGTGCAGTAACCACTACCTTAAATTTAGGTACTGACTTTACAACTTCAGCTGGCTTAATAACTATTACTAATGGCTTTACCTCAGAAGGTAGCTATAACTTATCTATAGAAGTATCTGGTTATGCTCTTGTAACTACTACTCAAGTAATTACAGTGACTACTGACGGTGGGGTAACAATTCCAGCACCAACAAAAATAACTGTACCAAATATTCCAACTGGTATTAACAAATTTACTGCAATATCTGATGGAAGTCCAGAATGGATTGAAGCTAATAAAGATAAAGAATTTGCAGTAAAAATTGCAACTAATATATCTGGAACAGCCACAGTTACATCAAGTGGATTTGAAATAACATTAGGTGGTGCTATATCAAATGCAGGAGATTATGAGCTAGAACTGACAGGAACCGATGTTTCTAATAATTCAATTAATTTAACAGCTAACTTTGAAGTAAAAAGTCCAGAAGATTTTAAAGAAAGTGTTAACGCCGAATTGTTAGAGACTTTAGGCAAATTAACTGTATTAAATGGTTCAGAAGTGCCATCAGTTGAGGAAGCAGTAACCTCTTTAACAGAAGCAGTGAAAAAATTAATTACTTCTCCGTTTATTATTCCAACTATAGAAGTTAAAACAGCAGTAACAGAAAGTTCTTCTGGAGAGTATGTTGTAAAATTAGTGTATGTTGGTGAAAGCGGCGAGTTAGCTGAAGCTGATAGAACAACTTCTATGACATTAACAGGTATCGTACTAGAAGGAACAGTAATAACTCCAACAATAACTGCTGATACTACTGACAACTTTACTGGTAAACCATTAAAATTAGCTGTTTCTGATGATGCTGACAACGCTTGGTTAAATAAAGTAACTACCATA
>LJHD01000044.1 GCA_001983475.1 Candidatus Epulonipiscium fishelsonii
CGATCTGTGCCTATTTCTGGATTAGCACCTGCACCCAATCCACGAGTCATTTTTTCACCAATTTGTATTCTAAGTGCTGCCTTAGAACGTGAAAGTGCTTGATGATCAGTATTGACAGTAATAAAATCTACGCCACTTAGGCCATCTTCAATCATTCGGTCAACGGCGTTATTGCCTCCTCCTCCCACGCCAATTACTTTTATTTTAGCTCCTTGCGTTGGGTCTTCCATATAAAGTTCTAGCACAATTGGCACCTCTTTCCGTTTAATGTAACAGATAATTAATTATTCAAGTGGCTTGAGAATGGCAGAGCCATTTTCTATCATAGACAGATCCAATACACCAATGGTATATGTATCGTAAATTCCTATAAGCCACCTTACTTTTTGTTCAAACCCCTTAATATCCCCAATTATAACATCTAATGAATTAATGTACAAGTGTATTTGTTCAGTGTCAGAAACATTTATTGTAGTAACTTCTTCTTGTAAATTATATTTTTTTAATGTATTTAAAATATCCTTAAGTACTATAAATTCTTCATCTTCTGCTGGAATAAGTTTTTCACCAACTAAAAATTTATTTATTTTTATTCCTTCAATAATTGGCAATTTCTCAATTTTTTGTTCGTGATGAGCAAGAACATAACCTTCCTCATCTAAAATAATATACCCACCTGAAAAAGGAATATACCCCAAAGGAGTTCTTTCAATTATATTTAAATTGATTGTATTAGGTAAAATTTTGTCGAGATAAATTTTTTTTATAAATGGTAATTTTTTTTTGATGTTTTTTACATCGCTTTGTGACAAAGTTAAGATGTGAGTTGTTTTATTCAGATCAAGTATTATTTTTATATCATCATCTGTATAATAATTATTTCCCTCAATATTAATATTTTCTATATTCCAAACTGGCAATACTAACACTAACAAAAAAGATAAAACAATAATAAATGTTATGACTATAATTTTCTTTTGTGGCATTGAAATTTCATCTCCTATATAAAATTAATGTAATATTTGATCATTAATCTTTATAACGCTCAAACTAATACAGAGATTTGTTAAAAAAGTAAACGAGTATTATAGTAAACATACTTATGGTTAGATTATTTTTTGAGAGTGTATTATATTAGGGTTTAGAACGGTTGCTTCTCATGTTAAAAACTACAACTTAAAATACGGTTACTATAAATAGTAAAGTACTTATAAGCTTGAGGGTTTAGGAGCTTCTCTCCTGCACCAGTATACTATCATTTCAAAGTACTATTACTATAAAAGAATTTTAACATAATCATTAGTTAAGACAGAGTTTATTAATGATAAGGGAAAGAGACCAAAGGACTTTTCTCTTATTTCTGGTTTAATATGAGTTATTGAATAATTTGTTTGGCTTGGAAGTAGTATATTTTCCATAAAATATAGAGCACTATCCTTTATATAGTGTTGTAACTAACAACAAAT
>LJHD01000045.1 GCA_001983475.1 Candidatus Epulonipiscium fishelsonii
GCTATTTTAATTGTATTTTCTAAAGCTTGAGGAACCTCAGAAAATAATTCATACATTTGTTCTGGCGATTTTAAAAAATATTGATTACTTGTATAATTCATTTTATTTTTGTTATTTACAGTTTTTCCTGTTTGAATACATAGCAGAATGTCATGAAATTGTGAATCTTCTTCTAGAATATAATGTACGTCATTAGTTGCTACTAAGGGGATACCTGTTTCCTCAGATATTTTTATGGTATCGGTATTTACCTTTTCTTGATTATCTATCCCATGATTTTGAATTTCTAAGAAAAAATTATCTTTACCAACAATTTCTTGAAGCTCTATAGCAGCTTTTTTAGCTGAGTCATAATGCTCATCTACAATTCGTTTTGATATTGGTCCTGAAAGACAGGCTCCTAAGACAATTAGGCCTTTAGAATATTGCTTTAAAATTTCATAATCAATCCTTGGCTTATAATAAAAGCCTTCTATAAACCCAAGACTTACTAATTTAACTAAGTTTTGGTATCCTTCATTACTTTCTGCCAATAACACTAAATGATAAGGGTGAGCGTCAATCTTTTCTTTGTCCTTTCGCCCCCTTCTTGCAAGGTATACCTCGCAACCAATTATAGGTTTTATGCCTTCTTTTTTTGCCTTTTTATAAAAATCTATTACACCATACATAACACCATGATCTGTTATTGCTAGAGAATTCATGCCTAAAGTTTTAGCTTGGGTTACTAATCCATCAATTTTAGCACATCCATCAAGGATGCTAAACTCCGTATGCACATGCAAATGAGCAAAACTATTATTAAGTATTTTTGTTTGCATATTGTTATTTCCTTTCTTAATTACTATTTTAAAGTCTTCCTATTTCTTAATTTTTATATTCAACATAATAAAGTTACTGGACTTTAGTATTTTTTTAATAACCAGTTGTGCTAGTCAAATATTTTATATTAAAATTACTTCGCAGTTGCTCCATACAATGAGGTGTACAAATTGCACAAATATGCATAAATATACACAAATATGCATATTTGAGTAATACTAATTATATTGGACAAAATTCCCTAGTGGGAGAAAACATATTAGGGCATTTTGTCAGTTGTATTTTATTAGATATAGGTATATACTTTAATAGTTAACCCGTGTG
>LJHD01000046.1 GCA_001983475.1 Candidatus Epulonipiscium fishelsonii
CTGCTCTACTACTTATTTTTTCGCCTAATTGCTACTTATTTGTTCGCGATTACTCTGCTAATTGTTTTTTTCACACGGGTTAACTATTAAAGTATATACATATATATAATAAAATACAACTGACAAAATAACCTAATATATTTTTTCCCACTAGGGAATTCTGTCCAATATAATTGGGTATTACTTTCAAATACATATTTATGTATATTTATACAGTTTTGTGCAATTTGTACATAATATTGTGGGGGTAATATATAAAATAAATTTTTAATTGTAAATATTCAATGCTCCGAAAATGTTTATAAAGTGGAGTACGACAATAACAAGTCGTAAAAACATCTAAAAATACTACATATCTGGAATTTATGGTAAAAGTACATTTGCCTATGGAACTATAATGGTATGTATTAGTATGGGCAATAGCAGATACTAATCTAAATAGACTAGCAGAAATGCATTTTTCTTTTAATTACTTTAAAATCCCCCGCCTTTAGGCATAGGAAGTATTAAGAACGAATTGCTTTTTATAATGCAGCAATATTAATATGGGGTATATTAACTTATAATTTTAAAGGGTTAAGTTTTTTAGAATTATCCTTATACATCAATGGGCTCAAAGCGCACTCCTGTAGGGGTAGGAGTTTCAGTTGTCTGGTATTCTGAGATAAAGTTGCTGTACTATAAAATAAAAAGTTAGAGTACTATCCTTTTATATAGAGTACTATTTTATAACAAATAAGTTTGTAGAAAATTCAAAGTGTCTTTAGATAAAGCTAGAAAAAACCACCCGTTGTATGGGTGGTCATTAATAAATTTTATTGTAATTGAATTACTAAGCCTTGAATAGCTTTATTGAAAGAAGCA
The DNA here is from genome assembly GCA_001983475.1 of Candidatus Epulonipiscium fishelsonii. Taxonomy (GTDB): domain Bacteria; phylum Bacillota; class Clostridia; order Lachnospirales; family Cellulosilyticaceae; genus Epulopiscium_A. The sequence continues at coordinate 865 of LJHD01000046.1, forward strand.
AATCCTTCTTCTGGAGTTGATGCTGGTAGCCCTAAATATTTAGAAAGCTCAGTATATTTTCTTGCAACTCTTCCATCATCAGATTCTTTTTCATTGTTAAGAATAGTGTTACCAAAAGCCATTCCTGAAATAGCAGCTGCATTATGCATTCTTTCTCTTGCTTCTAAATCATTTCCATCTTTATATGCACGAGGCAAATATTTGAAAATTAGATCAATAGCTTTGATAGCTAGGCCGTCAGTATAATCTGAGGCTAACTCGGAAATATAAGCTTCAACTGCATTTCCTAAAGCTTTTAATCCAAAACTAGCAGTATATTGAGGACTTGTGTGTACTGAAAAATCCATATCCAATATTACAATATCTGGAGTTAATTGATAAGTGTTTATTGAAAACTTAGTGCCATCTTCTTGTACAATTGAAAATGGAGTAAGTTCAAATCCAGATGAAGTTGTTGGAATTGTAATTAATTGTGATTTTCTGCTTGTTTTATCAAATTCTATAGGTTCATCGTTATTAGCTTTATATTGAATGGATAGATCATCAAAATTTAACTCTGGTTGCTCATAGAATAACCACATAGCTTTTGCTGCACTCATTGTTCCGTCTGCACCAAGAGCGATAATTGTATCAGGTTTAAAAGAACTCATTAACTCGATACCTTTTTGTACAACACTAACAGCACAAATAGAATGTACTTCTGTAAAAATTTCAACTTGCATTTTTGCAGAATTTTTATTTTTATTCAATTGATAAATTAATGTTTCAACCATATCAAAATTTTCTTCTTTAGTTATAATTAAAACTTTATTAGCATTTTCTAATTTAGAAAGATATTGAATTGAACCTGGTTGAAAAAAGATTTTTTTAGGAATTTTAAACCATTGCATACTCATATGTGTACCTACCTTTTGTATATAATTTAGTAATCTTCTTAAAGTAAATTGCTTATAATAGGGGAAAGACTTTAGGTCTTTTTCCCCTTTATAAAATTTGGACTGATAGTAATTCAACACAATCCAAAGATATTCTTATTATTGCCCATTATAAAGTTTTCTATAGATTTCTTTTAATTCAATTACTTTTGGTAATCTTGGATTAGCAGTTGTACATTGATCTTCAAATGCTTTATATGCTAAATCTTCAATTTTGCTCATATATTCTTCTTCACTAACATCACATGCTTCTTGTATTGTTAAAGGAAGATTTAATTCTTTTAGCAATTGTCTAGTAGCTTCAGCTAAAGCTGCAACTCCTTCTTCTGGAGTAGAAGCTGGAAGGCCAAGAGCTCTTGCTATTTCAGCATATTTTTCTGGTGCAACGTAAGTTCCATATTTAGGGAAACTTGTAAATTTAGTTGGAGTTATTTCGCCGTTATATTCTATTATATGTGGTAAAAGAATAGCATTTGCCAATCCATGAGCTATATGGAATTCTCCTCCAAGTTTATGCGCAAGTGAATGATTTATTCCTAGGAATGCATTTGTAAATGCCATACCTGCAATACAAGATGCATTGTGAACTTTTTCACGTGCTTCTGGGTCTTTTGCACCATTTTTATATGAGCGTGGTAAATATTCAAATACTAATTGTATAGCTTTAATTGCTAACCCATCAGTGAAGTCAGATGCCATAATAGAAACATAAGCTTCAATTGCATGAGTTAAAACATCAAGTCCAGTGAATGCTGTTGGAGCAGGAGGCACAGTCATAACAAAGTCTGGATCAATGATAGCAATATCTGGAGTTAATTGGTAATCTGCCAAAGGATATTTCATGTTTGTTTGTTTGTCAGATATAACTGCAAATGAAGTAACTTCAGACCCTGTACCAGAAGTTGTAGGAATAGCTACAAATTGAGCCTTTTTACCCATTTTAGGGAACGTATAAGTACGTTTTCTGATATCAAGGAATTTTTGAGCCATTGCAATAAAGTCTGCTTCTGGATCTTCATAAAATAACCACATTGCTTTTCCGGCGTCAATTGGAGAACCGCCACCAAGAGCAATAATTGTATCAGGTTTGAAGTTACGCATTACTTCTGTACCTTTAAGAACAGTATCAATGTCTGGGTCTGGCTCAACTGAGCTGAATATTTCAACAATATTTCTATTTTTGTTTTTAGCTAATTGATAAGTTAATTTATCAACATATCCTAATTGTACCATCATTGGGTCTGTTATAATTAATATTCTTTCAGCATCTTCAATTTTAGAAAGATATTGAATTGAACCTGGTTGGAAGAATATTTTTTTAGGAATTTTAAACCATTGCATGTTTAATCTTCTTTTTGACACACGTTTTCTGTTAATTAAGTTAACTGCTGAAACATTTGTAGAAATAGAGTTTTTACCGTATGAACCACATCCAAGTGTTAGTGAAGGAATGTTTGTATTATAAATATCCCCAATTGCACCATGAGAAGAAGGAGCATTTACAGTAATACGACCTGTTTTTAATCTCATACCAAATTCTTTTATAACATTTTCATCTTTAGAGTGAATTACTGAAGAGTGTCCAAGTCCACCAAGTTCTACCATTTGTTCAGCTTTTGAAATACCATCTTCAACATCAGTAGCTTTTATAATAGCTAAGACTGGAGATAATTTTTCTCTTGAAAGTGGGTATTCTGCTCCAACACCTCCAATTTCACAGCAAAGAACTTTAGTATCTTTTGGAATATCGATTCCAGCTAAAGCTGCAATTTCATATGGATATTTTCCAACAATTGCTGGATTAACCATTTGTTTTTCAGGGTTAATCACCACTGGTTCAATTTTTTTAATTTCTTCAGGAGTTGCAAAGTAACATCCATGCTTTTTCATAAATGCAACAGCTTTGTCATAAATAGGTGCTTCAAGAATAGCTGCTTGTTCAGATGCACAAATCATACCATTATCAAAAGATTTTGAAAGAATAAGATCTGTTACTGCTTGCTCAACGTTAGCTGTTTTTTCAATGAAACAAGGAACGTTTCCTGGTCCAACACCTAAAGCTGGTTTTCCAGTTGAATAGGCTGCTTTAACCATTGCAGATCCTCCAGTTGCAAGAACTAGAGCTACTTTTGGATTATTCATTAGAGCAGAAGTTGCTTCAAGAGATGGTTTTTCAATCCATTGTATACAATTTTCAGGAGCTCCTGCTTCAATTGCTGCATCTCTTAAAATACGAGCTGCTTCAGTTGAACATTTTTGTGCAGATGGATGGAACCCAAAAATAATTGGATTACGAGTTTTAATTGCTATAATTGCTTTAAACATTGTAGTTGAAGTTGGATTAGTTACAGGTGTAACTCCCGCAACAACTCCCACTGGCTCTGCAATTTCAAGAAAGCTTTCGTGTTCGTTATCTTGGATAATCCCTACAGTTTTAGCATATTTTATATTATTGTAAATATACTCTGTTGCAAAAATATTTTTTGTAACTTTATCTTCAAAAATTCCACGACCAGTTTCTTCAATGGCCATTCTAGCAAGTTTCATTTGATTTGTTAACCCTGCAATTGACATTGCACGAACAATTTTATCAATTTGTTCTTGATTATAATCCATAAATTTTTCAAGTGCAATTATTGCT
>LJHD01000047.1 GCA_001983475.1 Candidatus Epulonipiscium fishelsonii
ATCTGGAAGTAATAGCTGATATAGATACCACTGGAGAGATAGAGTATCAATTTGGTACTGGTGGCCCATGGATTGGTAAGACTACACAAACAGTGTACGAAAACGGGACTTTGGATATTGCAATTAGAAAGAAGGGTGAAAAAAATTTACTTGAAAAAGTTCAGATAGATGTTAAAAATATATTGGACCTTTCAGAATCAGATTTACGCATCACTGCTGTAGGATTTGGAGAAGATGAAGATGTAACTGTAGGATTAGGAGAGAATATACAATTAGTACCACACTTGACATTTAAAGGAGCTACAATTACGCCTGCACCCACATATAAATGGAGAGCTGAGCTTATGGGTGTATCTGTAGATGCAACTGGATTAGTACTTGGAGAAGAACCCAGTACGGATAATACTGTAACTGTGGACGCATATATGGGCGAAGAAAAAATAGCAACAGCAACTATAAATATGGATGTAGTTACTGCCAAAGATGAGGAAGACCCTATAATATTTTCTGTAGACGAAAGTTATACTAGACACAAAGATTCTGTGGAATTAACAGTTCGAGCAAGTGATGATAAAACAAGAAATGAAGACTTACAATACTCGTTTAATGGTGAGGGATTCAGTAGTAACAATAAATATACAGTAAGTGAAAATGGCATAGTAGAAATTGAAGTTATGGATGCAGCTGAAAATATAGCTACTAAAATGGTGGAAGTTGCTGAACTTGTTAAGGCAGATGATATAGAGTTTATATATGGCTATATAGACTGGCCTGAAAATACAGATTTTAACTTAATAAATAATGTACCTGAAAAATTTCATAGCTTTATAGCACAAGGAAAAGTTGTTTTTAAAGATAAAACTGGTATAACGAATACTGTTAAAGGCTCAAATGGCGAAACAAAAAATATTGGGGTATATGTAAATGGTGACTTTAAAGAACAAATGAAGTTTGAATTTAGTGAAGACCCATACGATAGTAACAAGCCTTATATTCAATACCACACTATGGAATATGATGAAAGTGAACATGTTCTTGATGTAGAAATTGTTGCAACAGATGACACTACAAAGAGAGAAGAAATTGAATTTTCTTTTTCAGATGATAAAGGGGATACATGGACTACATATTCTGCTGTTAACGCCATTTCTATAGATAAAGCTGGAACCCATAAAGTTAAAGCTAGAGACTTAGCTGGTAATGAGAATGAATATTCGTTTGAAATTAAGCCATCAGAAATTAACCCTATAGAAAAGATTTCTATATTAGACCGACATAGGATTCCTCTTGATGAACATACTGCTCCAGCATATAGTTTTTTTCAATTATATTATACAGTTAATAACGATGAAGTTAATAACGATGGATTAAATAACTATCCTGATACTGTATTCTGGAAAAGTTCAGATCGTTTGGTAGCCAATGTTGAATCAGATGGTGCGGTAACAGTTGGAAGACCTGGAGAAACTATTATTTCAGTAGAAATTGAAGATAAAGATGGTAACATTTTTAAGGATGAATTAGAACTTACCGTAGATGACAATGGTGCTGATACGCCAGAGGCACCCCCTAAAGGAGCAACATTAAAAAAATATGAAATTGATTATTCTAAAGATTATGATAAGGCTACAATAATAGCGTATTCAGATGAGGCTATAATAGGATATAGAGTCAAGGGGGATCCGGAGTATCCAAAGATGTATGATATAGGTGAACCAGGGCCAACATTTGATGAAAATAGAATAGTAGCAATAGAGCTAGTAGCTGATGATGAATATAGAACTGTGACTGAACATTCTCCAATTATTATTTCAGATATACTGAAATTTGAAGGTGTAAGGATTATTAATGAAGATGACAATGATGAAGATGTAGATATACTTCGAGTTGATATAAAAACTACAACAGGGCAAGAAATAGACCTGGGTGCTTATTTAGACTATGAAAACTATGATCCTCTTCCTCTTCCTTTAGCAAGAGCAGTTGGTGACTTCGAGTGGGAGTCCGATAAACCTGAGTATGCAACTGTGCACGAAACTGAAGGGATAGTAACCATTCTTGCTGATAATCATGATGTAGTTAAAACAGAAGATGTAAACATAACAGTTACTCATCTACCTACAAAATCTACTACAACAGCGGTACTAAACCTTTATGACCCTGAAGATTTTGAAGGAGCAGAGATAGGCAAAGCAACAATAGAATACAATGATTTATATTCAGAAGCAACAATAACAATACCTGTAACTGATAATAAAGATGATAATACAGATTTGAAATATGAAATACTTGCTTTTGATGATAAGTATGCTGATACCGTAAAACATTTTACAGGTCCTGAAATAAGTACTACTTCAGTGGTATACAAAACAAAATTAGATGCTAAATTTCAGCTCCAAGTTACAGATAAGGATGACAACGTTACAACATCACAGTCTTTAAATGTAGATGGAGTAGAAGAAGGACTGGACTCTTCAGGATTGCAGCGACTAGAGGGCTTAATTATCACTGAGGTGTATAATAATGAAGGACCAGTTGATTTAAGTAGATTAGACTGGAAAGATGATGTCACTGCAAAAATGGAAACAAGATTAGTTATAAACACTGATGTTATGACAGTAAGTGATGACCCGAAACAGGTTTATTACGGAGATATTCATTGGGACGTTGATAAAGAGGGTATTATTAAATTTGCAGTAATTCCAGAAGAAGAAACTGGACCATATGTAACTTCAGGAAGTGCAGTTGCAATTAGCACGATTTATGGTAAGGATGGTAGAACAACTTTAACAGGTACAGTAATAAAACCTGATGGCGATCCGTTTTTAGATCATAGAGGAAACGAAGTTACAACCTCAATTAATATTGTTGTTGGAGACTTTAAAAAACCTGATGTTGAATTAGATGATATAGATTATAATGAATTTTATACAGAAGCTACTGCTTTTATAATCCTTGAAGATAATAGAACTCCACTAGAGAAATTTAAATATTCATTTGATGATGGAGAAACTTGGTTTAGTGCAGAAGACGTTATCTCTAGTGATAATATTAAATTTAGTGATGACACTGATATTAGTGATACAGAAGGTGTAATTGAATATACAGCAGATAGAAACATGATATTAAATTTTCAAATGAAAGACGAATTTACTACTTCCGAGAGTTTGGAAATAACAATTGATAAAATTCAGACATTACTTAATATTCAATTACCAGAAGAAATAGAGGTAGATATTGATACGGAAAAAGAAGTAATATTAGATTATGGCGTTGAAATTATACCAGTATCTTCCAAGGTTATGTATCCCGTGGAATGGGAAATTGAAAGTACAACAATTGCTTCTATAGCTGATGATGATGACGAAGATGATAATAAAGTTATTATTGAAGGACATGAATTTGGAGGAGAAACTACAATAACTGCAACTGTACATGGTCAAGGAGGACTGTATGATACATATACAACTTCTGCCAGAATTATTGTTGGAGATTTTAAAGCACCAATAATTAATTTTGATAAATCTAGCTTTAATTATAGCTCAAAGACTAACCAAGTAAATGTAGTACTAAAAACAGATGATGACAAAAATGTACAATTTCATTGGGATGAAGGAAATCCTTTTGAGTCAGAAGAAGATGCTGAAGAGTCTGAGGAAACAATACCTGATATAGATGATGAAGACATTTGGGCTGATGATAATAAGTATAAAATTGAAGAAAATGGATTTTATAAGATATGGACAAAAGACCAGAATGGAAATATGACTTATGCTATTAAAGAAATTGAAGAATGGGCAGAGGAATTTGAACTAGCAAAAGGTGAAGTAACTCTTTCTACTGGAGATGAAGGCGATATTATAGAGATATTAACAAAACGCTTTGAACTTTCTGATGATGAAGATTTTGCAATTTTTATAGAAGGTTATCCTGATATAGAGTGGGAAAGTAATAACAGCGCTAAATTAGAAATAGATGATGATACACTGTATGCTAAAGCACCTACGGATGGTTTACCTGTAACTTTAAAAGGAATAACGAAACGTCCAACGGCTGGTGCAGATGGAGACCATATTGTACAAGAAGTTGAGGTTACCATTATAGGTTCGGTAGTTGACCCAGACCCTGACCCAGAGCCAGACCCTGACCCAGAGCCAGATGATCCAGAGGCACCAACCGTGGATAAAGAAAGAATAGAATATATAGAATATTCTAACTCGGTTGAAATAACAATTCTAGCATCAGATAATGAAACTGGTAGAGACAATTTAATGTATTATATGGGAGATAAGTTTGACGATGACGAAGAAGCCTGGACAGATATGAATACTTTCACAGTAAAAGAAAACGGAGAGTATACTATATGGGTAATTGACGAAGCTGGAAACGCCACTCGTGCAAGAGTTCAAATTGAAGAATGGGCAGAATTTCTTGATATTACAGATAAAGAGATGACTATAGAAGCAAAAGATTATGATTACATTGATTATACAGTTAGAGGGCATGAAGGCGTAGTTTGGGAAAGTAACTCTCCAAATCTAGAAGTTGATGAGAACGGACAAATTGACTCTGGACGTGAAGAGGAAGAAGACATAATTGTAAGAGCAACTACAATGCGTCCAGAAGCGGATACTCTTGATGATGACGGAAATGTTATTAAAAAAGGGGAAGTTTTAACTGATACTATTGAGGTTACAATTTTTATTGAGAAAAAAGATAATGAAGATGAAGGGAACAGCAATGATGAGAGTCCTTTTGAACCAAAAGAGCCAGCACCAGAAAATCCTCTAAGTGATTATCACAAAGAGCAAACTATGCATGCTATAATTGATACACTACCATTTACTTTGCCAGCTGGATATTTTAACTTAAACAATCTTAATGGGGTTAGTAATACTCAACTTGAAATATTAGACTATACAATTCTTGGTGGTCCACAACAAATTAATGCGAGATATAAAGGTTACAGAGATACAGCATCTTTTAGAGGAATTGCTTTAAGTGACTTAAGCTATGGTAAGTATGTTCCAACAAACCATTGGGCATCTGCAGACTTGAATTATTGTTTAAAAAATGGATTGCTTTATGGATATACAAATCCAGACGATAATATGACTCTTGTAAATACACTAGCGTCTCTTGATAATTTGATGTTATCTCAAAATAATTTTGATGTTAAATTTGGAAGACAAGAAACGCTTGATTTAGTAGGCAATACTTTAAGTGCTTTTAATGCGTATTATTATAGTAATATGTCGCTGCTAATGAGACTAGATGATAAGACAAGAAGAGATATAGTTATGGAACTTAAAATTAGCTCTGACCGTAAAGAATTAACTAAACTACAATTAGCTGAAATTATTCATTCTTTATATGGAGGAAATACAAGAAATAGTCCTATTGACTATTGTATCAAGCAAGGGCTTATGGACTATGAGAACTATGGATACTTTGGAGAATATTCTCCTGTTACTCAGGCAGAATTTGCATCAATTCTTCGAAAGCTGGTTGATATGTAATTTTATTGACTAATAATATTGATAGGTATACAGGCGAACTATGTTTGCCTGTATTAATTTATGAATCACAAATTTAGGAATAACGTGAAGAACATTCACTCTTATTCATGCTCCTTTAAAAGACTTACTAGCAATTCCGGGTCATCCGTTATAATTCTATGGACTTCATAATCCATCATTTTTTTCATATCATGTTTCCTATTAACTGTATATACATTTATTTCATAACCTAAATCTCTTAATGTTACCATAATATCTGGTGAGAGTATATCATAATTTAAAGTTAACATCTGTATATCAATTTCTTTGGCTTTGTCAAGTATATCTAGATTAAACCTGTCATGCTTAGATAAACCAAGCCGAACATCTGGGTCTAATTCTCTACATTTTTTTATAGTATCCCAATTAAACCCCATAATTGCACTATGTTCCATATAATCGTTTTGTTTTATAAGCTGAATAACTGCTTCCTCTATTCCTTCATATTGTATCATATCTGTTTTAAGCTCAATTAGTATAGGTAATTTGTATGGTTTAACAATATTGAAAACTTCTTGAAGGGTTGGAATAGAACAATCTCCGTCTTCTCTTTCATCTCTATTTTTAAATTCTTTTAGCTCTTCCAATGTATAATCTCTAACAAGTCCAATTCCTTCAAAAGTGCGGTTTACATCTTCATCGTGAATTACAACTAATTCACCATCTTTACTAAGATGTACATCAATTTCTATTCCATTTGCACCACTTACTATGGCTTTTCTAATTGATAGCAATGTATTTTCAGGATATTCCTTTTTATAACCTCTATGTGCATAATTCATATAATGTGCTCCTTTAAAATAGTTTTTTACTAATTTCAATTATATCATATGGAAAAAATTTAAAGTAGGGGCGAATGGCTAAAGCGATGGTATATACAAATTTTAAAAATAGGAGAAAACAAGTGATTAATGGGGTATAGCTCATAATTTGCCAATAAAAACATTAAAAAAAAACAAAAAGAGGAAATAATCTTCCTCTTTTTATTAGTTAGAATTAAAGTCCTCCTTGGCTCATAAAAGCAGACATAAGTGCTGCTGTTGCTTCTTCCATTGACATAATTACTGCACCCTCTTCAGGAGCTATTTGATCTAACTCTGATTTTTTAGAAACTATATTTACATTTGCTTTCATTTCAGTTTCTAGATCGCTTAATTGGAAAGCTGAATCCACCATATATTGTTCTGGTTCAAAAGTTGCTGTATAATCAATTCCCATAGTATTTATAGTTTCTTCAAATGTGCTTCTTATTGTTGCTTCATCCTGTAAAACTGCATACATTGATGGAACTTCTTCACTAGAATATTCTAATTCTATTGCATTTAAGAAATTTTCGAATTCTTCTTGAGTTTTAAATGATTGACCAAATTTTACAATCAAATCTGTAAATTTCGCTTTATCTAAATTAATATTAAATGTGTTACCTTCGTCTGAAGCTACAATATCAAGTCCAAGTTCTTCTTGCAATGAACTACATTTTTCTTTGACTTCTTCTGTTATAGCTACAGTAGTTGGAAGATGGAAATCAATACCTGCGGCATCTAAATCTATAGATACATAATCAAAAGGAATCATATCTGCATTAATTGGCAATCCTAAAAATACAGTTGTTGCCATAGAATATAAATTTTTAGGAATTAAAATACTATCTGGAGTTATGTACATATTTAAATCAATAGATTCTGGTAAAGTTATATGTGATAAATTTGAATTTTCTGCAAACGCTGTTCTAACTTCTTCTGGAAAACCTAAACTTAAATCCATTTTCCCAGTCATAGTCTCTTTGTCTAGTTGAAAGTTTCCATCAATTATTGCTTTAGCATTAGCTATCTCTGTTTCAGAAGCAATTGTCAAAGGACCGGTTAACTCTACTGTTGCATTTATTTTCGCATCTACGTCTTTCCAACTTGCAACTTCTGCTATATTATCCCAATATGTAAGTTTTTCTGGTTCTGGTTGGCCACCACACCCTACTAGTAAAGTTCCTACACATAGTGGTAGTAAAAATTTTTTCTTCATTCTCTTCATTTTGTTTTCCTCGCTTTTATGTAAAATTTATTTTATATGTATTATACAAGCTAGATTTATTATATCATAAAAGTTTTGGCATGTAAAATGTATTATGCATTTTAGTCGCTGGTAACTTTTCACTTAAATGTATCATTCAACCATTAATTTATTTTAATATAAAAATCCCACACCTAAACTGGAGTGGGATATAGTTACTGGAGGTAACATTGTATATTATCTTTTTCTTAGGCCGTTTTTTTTAGCCTCTTCAGCGGCAGCGGCAGCCTCTTCAGCTGCTTTTTCAGCTGCTTTTCTCAAGTCACTAGGGGTTGGAAAATCTTTATTATATTCCTCATTAATTTTTTCTGCTGTTACTTGATCTGCTATAGCGTATAAGCTTCTATTTGTATCTTTGTCCCAATATTTTAATACGTTATTTTCAATTTCTCCATCTAACATTATCAAAAAATACTCATAAGGTACATATAAATTATTGTTTATTAACCTTGGTGGAATTTTTAAGCTAATTGAATCTATAATATGTACATTATTCGGTTCATAAAAGCTATATGAATCATATCCAACTTGAAGTTGTGATTCCAAATTGTCTTTGGTTAAAGTCATAATGCCTTTGTCTTCATTCCATTTAATATCAAATTGTAATACATTCGCAATTGGACGAACAGGAACCATAAGCTGCCCTTTATATTGAATTGGCATAAGGCTTTTTAGATCTATCTTTTTACCATTATACATAATACCTTTAATCAAAACATTATTTAATGCCTCTGCTACTTCATCAATTGAAAGAATATTATGGTCCATGACTTTTAACAAAATATCTATCTTTTCATGTTCTTTCAGTACTCTACTCCAAGTTAGCTGTGTATATTGTTGAGGAATGATAATTCCAAGCTCACCTGCTTTTTGCACTGCTGGTGCTGCATAATGAGTATCCATTGGTACATGAAAATGTTCTTCTACTGTTCCTACAATTGTAATTAAAAATTCTCCAACTGAAATTGGTGTATTCATGTTAATTCCGTAGCCTTCCAAAATTTCCTCCTGTGTTGGTGGGACATATACTACTTCTTCTTTAGCAAATAATGATGATAAGCCATAAGTTGGTGTTTCAACAGTACTAACTAATAAAGCCATTAACACCAGATTAAATTTATTCATAAAAAATTCCCCCTAAATTTCATCGCTTGATTAATTTAGACGGAAAATTTTGATAGTTTGTTCCTATAAGTGCTTTTTTTGACGAAATAAAGTCAAGTAAATTTTTACTATTTTAATTTATATATTAAAGACGTTTCATCGATTAAGCTTTTTGGCATCTTTAAATTAAAATTATCTAAAATAGTAGCTCCAATTACTGCAAATGAATTTTGTTCATCCAGTTTTCCCGAGTCTTTAAAATTTTTACTATACGCAATAAATGGTACTTTTTCTCTAGTATGATCTGTGCCTTTATATGTTGGGTCATTTCCATGGTCTGCTGTTATTATTAATAAATCATCTTGATGTAAAGCTTCTAAAAATATCCCTAGCTTTTCATCAAACATCTCAAGCTCTTTTGCATAGCCTTCAGTATCTCGTCTATGTCCCCATAGTGCATCAAAATCAACTAAATTTACAAAGCATAATCCATTAAAGTATTCATTTTTAGCTACTTCAATTGCTTGCTCCATTCCTTCTACAGAAGATTTAGATTTAATAGCTTTAGTTATTCCTTGTTCTGCAAAAATATCATTTATTTTTCCAATAGATATAACATCAAAATTGTTGTCTTTTAAAATATCTAATACAGTTTTTTCTGGCGGAGCTAAAGCATAGTCATGACGATTACTGGTTCTTTTAAACTCGCCTTTTTTTGCACCAGTATAAGGTCTTGCAATTATACGTCCAACTTTCCAATCTTCTTTCATTGTTAATTCACGAGCTATTTCACAATATTTATAAAGATTTTCAAGCCCCATTGTTTCTTCGTTTCCACAAATTTGTAACACTGAATCAGCAGAAGTATAAACAATTAAATATCCCTTGTTAATTTCTTCTTCTGCTAGTTCGTCAAGAATTTCTGTGCCACTGGAACTTTTATTCCCTATTATCTTTCTACCAGTTTTTTCTTCTAGTTCTTTTATTAACTCTTGAGGAAATCCTGTATCCGTAAAAGTTTTAAATGGAACCTTAGTTTCAATTCCCATCATTTCCCAATGACCAGTCATTGTATCTTTTCCATTACTTTTTTCTTTAACTTTAGCAAAGTATCCCAAAGGTTTTTCCACTTTAGGTACGTTTTTTAAATCACACAAATTAGCAAGTCCAAGTTTTTGCAAGTTAGGAATATTTAATTTAACTTTTTCAGCTATATGTTCTAGTGTATTTGCACCCAAATCATCATATTTTTTAGAGTCTTCCATTTCGCCAATGCCGAGCGAGTCTATTACTATTACAAATATTCTTTTAAACATAAAGTTTCCTCCAATTGTAATCATTGTTACTTTGAATAGTTTATGCGGTCTCTTGTATTTTATTAGCTAAGAATTTTGCTCTTGAAACAAATTGTTTATTTAATTTATCAGCATTTGTAACTATTTTTGTAGCAAAGTTTAAGATAGTCTGTTTTATAAAATTAGGTGAACCCATAAGTCTATATAGGGCAAGTAAATCATCTATCATATAATCTGTTGAAACTGTTGGATTTAATGCTTTGTCAAAATCAAATAAGGGGGCTTGCACTTTTTTTCCACTATTTATATTTATCAGATAGCCAAAATTCCCTGTGTGTCTATCTGTATTTTTTATAATTGTATCTATAATTATCATCTCTAGACCAAAATCAAAATCGTTGATAATGTCTACCGAAGTATATCCTTGGTTGCTATATAAAATATATGAATTAGCAGGCTCTAGATAATTGTCAATATCAGTAAAGTTTTTTACTAATAATCTATCGTGATCAATTATATATTCTGATACAGGAATGCCTAGAGTTTTACAAAGAACATAGCTATCATACTCATTCATATTATATGGTTTTTGAAGATATTCTTTAGATATCCAATGTTTGTCTAAAACTCCATTAGTCATTAAAGTAGGAACTGATCCTTCTTTATATTTATGAATTAAATTTAAATGTTCTCCCCAAAACCGCCCTAAGTATGGAGTTATAGAAGCAAATTTAGTTTGATCATTATCATATTTAACCCAATAACAATCACTTAAAGATAGTAATTTTGTATTTTTTACTAACTTATTTAGATTATGACCAAAAGCCAAATTTAATAAAGTCATAGCGGTTTTATTACTCTCACTTGATTTTCTGCTACTTCTCCAAATATGAAACGAATGTTCAGTGGGATTTTTTGCTATAACTTCTGGTAAATGATTAAAATCTAGAATTTCCTCTTTAGTTATATTAAATATTGGATGATCTTTTATATATAAAATTAATTGAGGCTTTTTAAACAAACTCATTTAAGCCTTTCTTCCTTTCCTGTTCTATGAAATTTTTAGTGGCTAGTATTAATGAATATAATTAAATTTTTGTCATAAAATGTATAGTACTATTTTTACATATAGTGCATAAGATACTTATTAATCATTAGATAAAACTATATTATTATTGCTATGCTAACCACTAATTAAGTTTAAATTCTTGCATATGGATTTAAACTTTTTTCTTCTCCAACTGTTGTAACATCTCCATGTCCACAATAAATTTTTACATTATCAGGTAAATTAAAAATTTTATTTTTAATTCCTGCAATAAGCTGCTTTTGATTTCCGCCAAAAAAATCAGATCGCCCAATAGATCTTTTAAATATAATATCTCCTACAAATATTGATTTTGATTTTTCGTGATAATACGCAACTCCATCGAGAGTGTGTCCAGGCACATATATCACTTTGAACTCAAGTTCATCACTAAACTTTAAAATCTCGCCATCCTTAATATATCTGCTCGCATCAAGCTCTATCATTTCTCTACCGACTTTACTTGAGAGATTATAGCCACTGTTGTTTAGATATATTTTTGATTCTTCATGAGCAATAACTTCTGGCCCAAATTTCTCCACTAATTCAGGTATCGCTCCTATATGGTCATAATGACCATGCGTAATTAATATAGCTAATAAATCAGAAGTCCCTTGACGGTTTTCTACCAAGCCTATTTCTTTGAGATAATTTATTATACGGGTTGCCTCTGCACCAGGGTCAATGATTACAACCTTATTTGTACGTTCATCTATTAAAATATATGTCATTTCCTCAAATACACCAACTTTTAGTGTTACAATTTTCATAATATGCCTCCATTTTATCTATGTTGATACTCTAATAACATCAATAACATCTGCTATCTTTTTAATTTGTTTTGTTAATTCATCTAATTTTTTAGTATTATCAATCTCTACACGAACTTTAAAAATTACTTCACCATTTTTTGTGGTACTAGCATTTAATGACTTTACAGGAGCTTGAATGTCTGTAAGTACTTTTGATACATCCAAAAGCATGCCTGCTCTTTCGATACTAATTATTTGTATTTCTGTCACATAACTATACGTTAATCCACCTTGTTGTTGCCATTTTGAACCAACCAGCCGTGCTTTTTCTTCAGGAGAAATGTTAACAACATTTGGACAATCAGTTCTGTGCACAGATACACCTCTACCTCTTGTTATATAACCAATAATTTTATCTCCTGGAAGTGGTTTACAACATTTAGCAAATCTTACAGCAATTTCTCCCAGGTCTTCTATTATAACACCGCTATTACTTTTTACCTCGTGATATTGACTATTATCTATTTCTTCAAGCTGAACTTCTTCTAAAACTTCTTGGTCAGTTTTAATCGATCTAACAATATTATTCTTTTTTATGTTTTCATCAACTAATCGTTGTAGTATCTGCTTTTCTTTTATACTACCATATCCAATTGCGGCATAAATTGCTTTCCAGTTTTTAAGTCCATATCTAAGGTATACATTTCTCATGCAATCTTCATCTAGTAATTCTGATAAAACATATCCTTTATGCTTAGCACACAATTCAAGCACTTCTTTTCCTCTTTGAATATCTTCATCTTTAAACTGTCTTCTAAACCATTGATTAATTTTATTTTTTGCTTGTGTACTTTTAACAATGTTAAGCCAGTCTTTACTTGGACCTTTGTTTGCTTTTGATACTAGAATTTCAAGTCTATCACCATTTTTCATAACATAATCATATGTTACAATTTTACCATTTGCTTTTGCTCCAATCATTCGATTTCCTACATCTGAATGGATATAGTATGCAAAATCTATAGGAGTGCTTCCTTGAGGTAAAGTTAACAATTCACCTTTTGGAGAAAATACATATACTTGATCGGTATAAACATCCAAGTCAAGTTTTAAAGCATCCATAAACTCAGAGTTATCACTCATATCTCTTTGCCACTCTAAGATTTGTCTAAGCCATGCAAGTTTTTCTTCTGATTTATCTTGTAGCTTTCCTTCTACTTTACCATCCTTATATTTCCAGTGTGCAGCAATTCCATATTCTGCTGTTCTATGCATTTCTTCTGTACGAATTTGCATTTCATATGGAATACCATTTGGCCCCATTAAAGTTGTGTGTAAAGACTGATACATATTTGCTTTTGGAATAGCAATATAATCTTTAAATCGTCCTGGAATTGGTGTAAATAAATCATGTACTACGCCTAATACTTCATAGCAGTCTTTTACATCTTTAACTATTGCACGAACGGCAAATAAATCATAAATTTGATCCAAAGTCTTTTGTTTATTAAACATTTTTTTATATATGCTAAAAAAATGTTTAGGTCTGCCCTCAACCAAAGCTTGTATATTTACTTCTTTTAACTTAGTTTTTATTTTTCCAACTATTTCCTCAATAAATTCCGTTCTTTCATCACGTTTTTGGGATATTTGATTGGCTAACTCGTAATATACTTCTGGCTCTAGATATCTAAAAGAAAGATCTTCTAAATCTGCTTTTATCTTACAAATTCCTAATCTATGAGCAATTGGAGCATAAATTGTAAGAGTTTCTTGTGCTTTTTCTTTTTGTTTATGAGGTGACATAAATTTTAATGTTCTCATGTTGTGTAATCTATCAGCAAGTTTAATTAAAACTACTCGTATATCTTGTGCCATTGCAAGAAACATTTTTCTATAATTTTCAGCCTGAATTTCTTCTTTTTGAAGTTGTTTATCTTGAGAAGAATATCTTATCTGGCTAAGTTTTGTAACCCCATCTACAAGTAAAGCTACCTCTTTGTTAAATATTTCCTCTATTTCTTCTAAAGTATAATGCGTATCCTCAACCACATCATGCAGTAATCCTGCTGTAATTGACTCAATATCAAGCTCAAGCTCCGCCAAAATATACGCCACTTCAAGCGGATGTATAATATATGGCTCACCTGATTTTCTAAGTTGACTGTTATGAGCAGTATTTGCTAAATCATATGCTCTTTCAATCATGCTTAAATCATCAGATGGGTGATAGGAACGCACCTTATTTATTAATTTTTGGAAAAGTTCACCCGTCTCCATGAATCAGCCTCCTTAGCTTATTTTAATAATGACAAAAAAATTTTAATATTGCTCATTATCTTGAATTATATGTAAAAAGATTTTATTTTTACATATGGGATTTAACTTTAATAATACTCTCTTATTATATTATTTGCAATCCTTTAAGAAAAAAAACTCTATTTATATAAAAAATATAAATAGAGTTTCAATAGTTTAATAAATTATGTGCAAATTAGAATTTATTAAGAATAGGTAAAAATTCCCATACCTCTGCAGTTCACTTATCATTAGCTCAGTAGGGAGTAGTTCATTAAGTATTCATATGAATTAACTCCCTTTTTTTATGTTTAGAAGGGAGCTTCTTGCATTTAGTATTTTAATAATGACTCAACTTTAATATCTTTTAATAATTCTCTTCCTTTTAATGCTTCCAACTCAATTAAGCAAACAAATTCTACTACTTCTCCACCTAAACGCTCGATTAAATCTACAACTGTTTTGGTTGTTCCTCCAGTTGCTAGTAAATCATCTGCAATTACTACTTTTTGACCTTTTTTAATTGCATCTACATGTATTTCCAATATATTGTTTCCATATTCTAAATCATATACTTGTGATATAGTTTGAAATGGTAACTTTTTAGGCTTTCTTACAGGTATAAATCCTTTATTCATTTTATAAGCTAGAGGAACACCAAAAATAAATCCTCTCGATTCAGGACCAACAACTAAATCAAAATCTACTCCTTCCAATAGTTCAGCCATAGAATCAACTGCTTTTTTTAATCCTTCGGGATTTTGAAGAAGTGGTGTGATATCTCTAAATAAAATCCCTTCGTATGGAAAGTCTGGAATATCTCTTATTAAATCTTGCATAGATACCTCCTAAATAGTAATAGTTCTTGCAAATTGTTGCAAGTATTTATAACGATTTGATGACTCAAGCTTAATTTTAATTGATTTGTTTATGACATAGGTTATGATATCTTGCTTTATATTATACTCAATAAGATTTAATTCTTTTAAAATTTCTAAGATTTGAAATATTTTATATTCTGTATAGACATTGTTCACCAAATTATGAATTAATACTTGTGATTTATTCATTGCTAATATTCTATACATGTTTCTGCATTGATCATAATTTGGAACCATTTTATTGATTTGAAGCATAAATTCCTGTTTCGAAATTGTATATATGTCATGTGTAATCATATCCATAACATAAGTTAAGTCTAAATCGTATTTTTCATTATAACATATTTTTATATCTTTAGTAGCATATTTTTCTTTATACATTTTTATAATAGCAACCTCTGAATAAATATGATTATTAATAAGGTCCACTTTGTCAATTAGTTTGGGACATTTTAAATATTCAAATAACTTTTGATAATAATAACTTTTTATTATATTATTTAAAGGGGATTTAATATCTTTTATTCTAATTTGTACACATGTCATTCCTTTCCATTCATTTTTAACTATCTCACCAGCTATAACAACTTCCTCTTCTTCCTTCAAATAATCTACTGCATATGCTTTTCCAAATCCTATTCCGCTTACTGTATTGTCTTTACTTTTTAAACTAAATTTTAAATGAGACTTCTCTTGTCCTATAGTTGTAATATTATGTGCACTTCCACTCAATTTAAAAATGGGGATAGGATTATCTTTGCCAAAAGGTTCTAATTGTTCTAATTGTTCACATAAATTTAAGTTTATTTTATTTAAATTAATTTCCATATCAATATTTAATTTAGGTATTAAAATGTCTTTACTCAAAAGAGTTTGGGTGTCTCTAATAATAGAATTTTTAAAATCTTGTACATTTTCTTTGCTTAATAATAATCCTGTTGCCATAGAATGTCCACCAAATTTTATAAGATATTTTCGCTGTGCATTAATTGCCTCAAAAATATTAAATCCTTCGATGCTTCTTGAAGAGCCAGTATATTTATCATCTTCTAAACTTAATATTATTGTGGGCTTATAATACTTAGTTGATATTCTTGAAGCTACTATTCCAATTACTCCATGATGCCAATGTTCACCCAGTACAACTAAAAGTTTTTCTTTTTCAATATCTATAAAAGCTTCAATATATTGCTCCGCTTCCTTCATAATACTTATCTCTAAGTCTCTACGCTTTTTATTTTCATCATCTAATAATTGAGCAAGCTGCTTAGCTTCAATCTCATCTCGAGTGACTAGTAATTTAACTCCTATTGTAGCATTGCTTAAGCGTCCTATGGCATTTATTCTTGGACCAATTTGATATCCAATAAGGCTTGATGTAATTTTTTGATTATGAATATTTACTAAATCTAAAAGAGCTTTTAGTCCTAAATGTTCAGTTTTTAACATTTGATCAAATCCTAATGATGTAATTACTCTGTTTTCTCCAATTAATGGAACTATGTCTGCAACAGTACCAATTGAAACTATATCAAGATATTTCCATATTTCATCTACTATATTTTCTCTTTTAGCAATAGCATGAATAATTTTAAATGTTACTCCTACTCCAGCTAAAATGTTATTTGGATAAGTTGAGTCTATTCTTTTAGGGTTTATAATACAAAATGCATTTGGTAATTGCTCTTGACATTCATGGTGATCTGTTATTATAATATCTAGCTCTAACAAATTTGCATATTCCACCTCTTGGATTGCTGCAATTCCTGTATCAACTGTTATAACTAAATTTGTATTCTCGCTTATTTTTTTTAATGCTTCTTTATTTAATCCATATCCTTCAGTTTGTCTATCAGGAATATAATACTCAACTTTATATCCTTGTGATTTTAAAAACATATATAAAATAGCTGTACTAGTCATCCCATCTACATCATAATCTCCATATATAACCATATTTTCGTTGTTAATTTTACTTAATCGTATTCTATCTACACACTTTTCCATGTCATTTAATAAATATGGATCAATTATTTGTTCTATTGTAGGATTTAAAAATTCTTCTTTATTTTCTATAGATCTATTTTGTAATATTTGTTTAATAATATCTTGGCCATTATCAATTTGTTGCACATTCCACTTAAAATTATTTGGTAACATAGGACAGACCTCTCTTTCTTTCGTATATTATAGCATTTATCTATATACAATATAAGTATCTTTGTGATATAATTTATATGTTATCCACGATAAGAAGAATACTTTAAAAGTCTATTCTTTTTATTAATAAATAGGAGTGTTCTACAATGACAGAAAAATTTCAAGTTGGTCAAATTATTGAAGGTACTATTACGGGAGTTAAGCAGTTTGGAGCATTTGTTGCACTTGATGAAACAACACAAGGCCTAGTGCATATTTCTCATATTACACATGAGTTTTTAGCAAATATTGCAGATGCAGTTAAAGTTGGAGATAAAGTTAAAGTTAAAATTTTATCTATTGACAAAGAAAAAGGAAAAATTTCTCTTTCTATAAAAAATGCTCTACCTCCCCCTCAGAAACCACAGCAATCAAAACCAAAACCAAAGCCAAAAAAAGAAGTCCCTATTGAGGATTTTGAAAATCTTATGAAAAACTTCTTAAAAGATTCAACTGATAGGCAAACAGATATAAACAAAAGACTCAACAACAGATAAGAAAAATAATCTTTTCTCATTTTAAAAATTAAAGAAGTTAGGCCATTAATAGTCTATCTTCTTTATTTGCAGAATAGAGATAGTTTCACTCCCTCTATACAGATATTCACGAATTTTTGGCTTGAAGCCCTATTGCACATTCCAATCGTTTTTTTTGTAAATCACAACCAATTTTATATGTTGAATTTATATTTTGATTAAAGTTATATGAATTTGCTGCACATCCTCCAGAACAAAAAAACTTTGACCAACATTGAGCACATTCTTCTTTCGAATACACATTATATTTTTCAAATTCTAAACGTTTTTCAATATTTTCTACACCTTTGAAAATATCTCCCATTTTAAATTCTTCTATACCCACAAACTGATGACATGGATATAAATCTCCTTCAGGAGTTACAGCTAAATATTCTGTTCCTGAGCCACATCCTGAAAGTCTTTTATATACACATGGCCCTTGTGTTAAATCAATCATAAAATGAAAGAAATTAAAACACTTTCCATCTTTCTTATATCTTTTTAACATCTCTTTTGCCAAAGTTTCATACTCATTACATAAAATTTCTATATCTTGTTCTTTTAACGAATAAGACATATTATTTGGCGCGACCACTGGTTCAACAGATATTTCGTTAAATCCCATATCTGCCATATGCAATACATCTTTTGAAAAGTCCAAATTATGATGCGTAAAAGTACCGCGAATATAGTATTTTTTATGATTACGTTTTTCAACTAATTGTTTAAATTTTGGCAATATAATATTGTAGCTGCCTTTACCATTACGTGTTGGACGCATTTTATCGTTTACTTGTGGTCTTCCGTCTAGACTTAATACAACATTGTGCATATGTTCATTAAGAAAATCTATAATTTCATCGTTTAATAAAACACCATTAGTTGTTAAAGTAAACCTGAAGTTCTTATTATGTTCTTTTTCTTGTTCCCTAGCATATTTTACAATTTGCTTTACAATGTCAAAATTCATTAATGGTTCTCCGCCAAAAAAATCAACTTCAATGTTTTTTCTGGCACCAGAATTTTTAATTAAAAAATCTATGGAGGCTTTTCCTACATCAAAAGACATAAGTCCTCTTGAACCATGATATTCTCCCTCTCCTGCAAAACAATATTTGCATGCTAAATTACAATCATGTGCAACATGTAAACATAAAGCTTTCACAACAGGTGTACGGTCTAAAAATGCAGGTATTAAATTTTTGTAAGTATCTTCTGTATCAAGCATTTCTTGTTCTTTTAATTCAGATATTTCTTCTATAGCTTCTGAAATGTCATCAACATTATACTTGTGTTTATATTTATCTAGTACATCTTCTTTGCATAGTAATAGTACATCTTCAATTATTTCATATATTAATTCATCAACAATATGTACTGAACCACTATTAACATCCATTACAATATTTGCATCTTCAAAGTTAAATTTGTGTATCATGGTTTCCTCCATAATTTTAATATTTTAAGGAGCACATTGTGCTCCTGTACTTATTCATGATAAGGGAAAAAGTCCTTTGCTCTTTTCCCTTATTTTTCGCATGATTGATTTCCCACAGTACATGATGTTTTACAAGCTGATTGGCAAGAAGTTTGACATTCTCCACAACCACCTTTAGTTGCAGTATGTTTTAAATTTTTAGTATTAAGAGTTTTTATGCGCTTCACTATATCTCCTCCTCTCCTATTACATTGTATCATAGGTGATGAGATTTTATACTAAATTTATAAAATTAAAATAGCAATAGTACTTTGAAATAGTAGTAACTAAGTTTGATTATTATATAATGTGCAGGAACAAAGCTCCCAAACCCTAGAAAAACACTTCAGCTTATAAGTACGTCTACTATGTCATGTTAAAATTTATGTTAATTTACATTCAGACATTAGCTTTTCCACTTCTTTAAATGTTAGACCAGTCATCTCCATTATTAATTCTATTTTTAAACCTTTCATTATTGCTTTTTTAGCTACTTCAATTTTTTCTTGATAGACTCCTTGATTTATTCCTTCTTGTTTAATATTTTGTAAAACAGATACATTAATTTTACTTTCATTTAAATATTGTTCATATTCTTGTCGTTCTTTCTCTGTCATTTTTGTCACAGACAGTCTTTCTTTAGTTGTGGCTAAAATCTTACTAACAGCTCCTTCTCTAATTTCATTATGCTTAAAGAAATAGATCCATTCATCTAGCTCATTTTTTGCTTCATTATCAAAATTTTCTACATTAATTAAATAATATTCTGGAAATATATCTCTAGCTACAATCAATTCACTAGTTTGTATACTTTGCCAATCTTTAAAAGAAATTTCTCCTTTATAGACATATCCTTTCCCTATACAAGAATTAAAGTAAAGTATATTTACAGAAATTATTTTTTCTATACTTGTATGGTTTTTGTTCCTATCTAGTATAGTTTTAGCTGTTTTCCATATCATTCTTCCAAGATAATCTTCTTCTTTACTATGTTGAATAGATACAATAGTCTTTCCACCTTTAATTAACAACTCTATTGTGTTTTCTTTATTATCTTTATTTTTTAGTATCTCGTCTATAGTAACATCTTCTTTTAATAAAGCATTAAGAAATCCCTCTAGTATGTCAAGATTTTCTTTTTCTCTTAAAATATGCTTCATAGCATAATCAAAAGAGATTAATTCCCTTTTTTTCATTTAATCACCTCAATTTTAAGGGAGCACACTATGCTCCCAATAATTTATCTATTAGATTCTTCTGCACTATTCAAGCATTATTTCGTTTATAGGTGAGCCTGGTGTTACCATAGGAAGAACTTTATCATCTTTGTCTATAACGCAATCTATTAAAACAGCTTCTCTATTTTTTATAGCTTGCATTAATACATTATTAAAGTCTTCTATATTTTGAACTTTATAACCTTTTATACCATAAGTTTGTGCAAGTTTTGAAAACTCTGGGTTTCCTTCCAGTGTACTTTCAGAATATCTTTTATTATAGAAAAGATTTTGCCATTGGCGTACCATTCCGAGGGAATGATTGTTCATTACTACAATTATAATGGGAAGATTGTAATTTGAAACAGTAGAAAGTTCGTTGCAGTTCATCCTAAACGAACCATCACCAGTGATTTGAATTACAACCTTGTCTGGACAGCCCATAAGTGCACCAATGCCTGCTCCTAATCCAAAGCCCATAGTTCCAAGTCCACCTGATGTTAAAAATGTTCTTGGTTTTGTATATGAAAAATATTGTGCAGCCCAAAGTTGATGTTGACCTACATCAGTGGTTATAATTGCATCTCCATCTGTAATCTGGTCTATGCTTTCCATTATTTGTTCTGCATTAAATTTTATATTTTTTAAACAATTTATTTCTTGCTCTTTCTTCCAATTTGCTATTTGTTCAAGCCATTTGTTATGTGATTGTGGCTTGAGTATATTATTTAATTCATTTAGGATAGCTTTTGCATCTCCAACAATTTGTTCAGCCACACTAATATTTTTACCTATTTCAGACTGATCTATATCAATATGCAATATCTTTGCATCTTTTGCAAAGGATACGATATTGCTGGTCACTCTGTCGCTAAATCTAACTCCTATAGCAATAAGCAGATCGCATTCCATTACACCTTTATTAGATGCAATATCTCCATGCATTCCAATCATACCTGTTGAAAGTGGATTGTTTTGATTGAAGCCACCTGTACCCATAAGAGAATTTGCGACAGGAGCTTGAATTAATTCGGCAAATATCTTTAATTCATTTTCAGCTTCACTTATAATTATACCACCACCCATATATATAAATGGCCGTTCACTTTGCTCAATTAATTTTTTTGCAATTTGTATTTCATCTTTATTTATAATTGGTGTATCAATCTTTAATACAGGAACATTAGGATTTGGGAACTGTGTTGTATTAATTGATACATCTTTTGGTATATCAATTAATACAGGGCCTGGTCTTCCTGAAGCTGCTACAAAAAAAGCTTCTTTTATGGTTTTTTCTAAATTACATACGTCCTTAACAATATAATTTTTCTTTGTTATGCTCTTAGTTATATCTATAATATCTACCTCTTGAAAACTATTTTTTCCAAGCAGAGAAACACCTACATTTCCAGTGAATAAAACCATTGGAGAAGAGTCAGCATAAGCAGTTGCTATACCTGTTACAAGATTAGTTGCTCCTGGGCCCGATGTTGATATGCATACACCTACTTTTCCTGTAGCTCTTGCATATCCGTCTGCTGCATGAGATGCTCCTTGTTCATGGGCAACTAAAATATGTTTAATTTTATCACTATTTTTATATAGTTCATCATATATTTGTAAAACCGAACCACCAGGATACCCAAAAACTGTATCCACTCCTTGCTCTAATAAACATTCAATTAATATTTTTGCTCCTGAATATTCCAAGGTAAACCTCCTTATATGAGCGAACAATGTTCGCCTTATGATAATTAGTACTTTTATTTACTAAAGTTGTATATGTTTTGTTATATTCAAAAGATATTCCTTAGTTTCATCTCATGAATAATAAAATTCACAACTTTCAAAACGGGAAGTTGGAGCCAAATTAACCCCAACTCGCCTTATAGCATTTTTATTCCTGTTCATAATAAAACAGCGTGAGTACATCTGTTATTTAAGAATTAATTCATTTATAGGTGCGCCTGGTGCTACCATAGGAAAAGCTTTATCATCTTTATCTATAACGCAATCTATTAAAACAGCTTCTTTATTTTTCATAGCTTGTATAAATATATTATTAAAGTCTTCTATATTATGGACTTGATAACCTTTTATATCATAAGCTTGTGCAAGTTTTGAAAAGTTTGGACTTCCTTCCAATGCAGTCTCAAAATATCTTTCCTCATAGAAAAGATATTGCAACTGGCGTACCATCCCAAGAGAGCGATTGTTTATTACTACAATTATGATGGGCAACTTATAATCTGCAACAGAGGAAAGTTCATTACAGTTCATTCTAAGTGCACCATCACCAGTTATTTGAATTACAAGTTCATTTGGACGCCCCATGCTTGTGCCAACACTTGCTCCTAATCCAAAGCCCATAGTCCCAATACCACCTGATGTTATAAATGTTCTTGGTTTTGTATATGAAAAATATTGTGCAGCCCAAAGTTGATGTTGTCCCACATCAGTAACTATAATTGCTTCTCCATTGGTGATATGGTCTATACTCTCCATAATTTGTTCTGCATTAAATTTTGTATTTTTCGAACAATTTATTTCTTGCTCTTTCTTCCAGTTTGCTATTTGTTCAAGCCATTTAGTATGCGATTTTGGCTTAACTACATTATTTAATTCATTCAGAATAGCTTTTGCATCTCCAACAATTTGTTCAGTTACACTAATAGTTTTACCTATTTCAGACTGATCTATATCAATATGCAATATCTTTGCATCTTTTGCAAAAGAAACTATATTGCTGGTCACTCTATCGTTAAATCTAACCCCTATAGCAATAAGTAAATCACATTCCATAACGCCTTTATTAGATGCAATATTTCCATGCATTCCAAGCATACCTGTTGAAAGCGGATTCTTCTGATTAAACCCACCTATACCCATAAGAGAATTTGCGACAGGAGCTTGAATTAACTCAGCAAATGTCTTTAATTCATTTTCAGCTTCACCTATAATTATACCACCACCAATAAATATATATGGACGTTCACTTTGCTCAATTAATTTTTTCGCAAGTTGTATTTCATCTTTATTTATAGTTGGTTTATCAATCTTTAATATGGGAACATTAGGACTTGGAAACTGTGTTTTGTTAATTGATACGTCTTTTGGTACATCAATCAATACAGGACCTGGTCTTCCTGAAGTTGCTACAAAAAAAGCTTCTTTTATTGTTTTTTCTAAATTACATACATCTTTAACAATATAATTTTTCTTTGTTATACTTTTAGTTATATCTATGATATTTACCTCTTGAAAACTATTTTTTCCAAGTAGAGAAACACCCACATTTCCAGTGAACACAACTATTGGAGAAGAGTCAGCATAAGCGGTTGCTATACCTGTTACAAAATTAGTTGCTCCTGGGCCCGATGTTGATAGACATACACCCACTTTTCCTGTAGCTCTTGCATATCCGTCTGCTGCATGAGCTGCTCCTTGTTCATGAGAGACTAAAATATGTTTAATTTTATCACTATTTCTATATAGTTCATCATATATTTGTAAAACTGAACCACCAGGATACCCAAAAATTGTATCCACTCCTTGTTCTACTAAACATTCAATTAATATTCTTGCTCCCGAATATTCCAAGATAAATCCTCCTTATAATATAAATATAGGCGAACAAAGTTCGCCTTACGATAATATTGCACCTGTATTTGCTGAAGTTACTAATTTTGCATATCTTGCAAGATAACCTGTTTTAACTTTTGGTTCAGGTAAAACTAAATTATCCATTCGTTTTTTTATTTCTTCATCACTTAAATTTAAGTTTATTGTGCAGTTATTCATATTAATATCAATTATATCTCCATTTTGTACAACTGCAATTAACCCGCCTTCAGCAGCTTCAGGAGAAATATGTCCAATTGATGCCCCTCTTGTAGCACCAGAAAATCTACCATCTGTTATAAGTGCTACATCACGATCAAGCCCCATGCCAGCAAGTGTTGCTGTTGGAGACAACATTTCACGCATTCCTGGACCACCTTTTGGACCTTCATATCTAATAACAAGGACATCACCTTTTTGTATTTTGTTACTCATTATAGCATCAGATGCTTCTTCTTCACTATTAAATACTTTTGCTGAACCAGAATGAACCAACATTTCTGGAGCAACTGCAGAACGTTTTACAACACAACCATTTGGAGCTAAGTTACCTTTTAAAACTGCTATTCCACCAGTAATACTATAAGGATTGTTAATATCTCTGATAACTGTATCATCTTTATTAATAATACCCTCTAAATTCTGATTAAGAGTTTTCCCTGTTATACTAATTACATTTTCATTTAACAAGTCTTTTTTGCTAAGCTCTTTCATAACAGCCATAACACCACCTGCATAATACAAGTCTTCCATATGGTGAGAACCTGCTGGTGCAAGTTTACACAAGTTTGGTGTTTTGTTGCTTATTTCATTTGCTATATCTAGGTTAATTGAAACTCCTGCTTCATGAGCTATTGCAGGTAAATGCAACATTGTATTTGTGCTGCAACCCAAAGCCATATCAACTGTAAGTGCATTATAGAATGCTTCTTTAGTTAATATATCACGTATACGGATATTTTTTTCAATCATATTCATAATAGCAATACCAGTATATTTAGCTAGTCGTATTCTTTCTGAAAAAACAGCAGGAACACTTCCATTTCCATTTAATGCAATTCCCAAAACTTCAGTCATGCAATTCATACTGTTAGCAGTAAACATACCCGAACATGACCCACAAGTAGGGCATGTTTTTTCTTCATATTCTAGCAATTCTTCTGGAGTCATATCTCCAGCTGTTACTTTTCCAACTGCTTCAAAAATAAGAGAAAGGCTCACTTTTTTATTGCCAACTTTACCAGCAAGCATAGGCCCGCCACTTACCAAAGTAGTAGGTAAATTTAATCTTGCAGCTCCCATTAACATACCTGGTACAATTTTATCACAATTAGGAACTAGAACAAGTCCATCAAAACCATGTCCCATTGCCATACATTCAATAGAATCTGCAATTAATTCTCTTGAAGCTAAAGAATACTTCATTCCTTCATGTCCCATTGCTATTCCATCACAAACTCCAATAGCAGGAATTTCAATAGGTGTTCCTCCAGACATACGTATCCCTGTTTTAACAGCTTCTGTAATTTGATCAAGATGAATATGCCCTGGAACTATCTCACTTTTAGCACTAACAATTCCAATTAATGGTCTATTTATTTCTTCATCTATATATCCCATAGCTTTAAATAGTGATCTATGAGGAGCTTTTGATAAGCCTTCTTTTACTGTATTACTTTTCATTTATTTTCACCATTTTGCCATATCATTTTGTCACGTAATTCTTTACCAACCACTTCAACTGGATGTATAGCTTCTTTTTTTCTTATTTCATTGAAAGATGGACGGTTATCTTCATTTTCTTTTATCCATGCTTTAGCAAAAGTTCCGTCTTGTATTTCTTTTAAGACTTTTTTCATTTCTTTTCTTGTTTCATCAGTAATTATTCTTTTTCCAACCATATAATCTCCATATTCAGCTGTGTCTGAAACTGAATATCTCATAAAGTTTATACCGCCTTTGTTTACAAGGTCAATAATTAACTTCATTTCATGAAGACACTCAAAATAAGCACTCTCTGGTTGATATCCCGCTTCTACCAAAGTATCAAATCCCGCTTTCATTAACTCAACTACACCACCACAAAGAACTGCTTGTTCACCAAATAAGTCAGTTTCTGTTTCTTCTTTAAATGTTGTTTCTAAAATACCAGCACGAGCAGCTCCTAATCCACAAGCGTATGCTAGTGCAATATCTTTTGCATTTCCAGTAGCATCTTGATACACCGCTATTAAACAAGGAACTCCTTTTCCTTCTTCAAATTCACTTCTTACAGTGTGTCCAGGCCCTTTTGGAGCAATCATAATAACATTTACATCAGATGGAGGTTTAATTTGTCCATATTGAATATTAAATCCATGTGCAAAAGCAAGAGTTTTTCCTGCACTAAGTCCTGGTTCAATACTTTCTTTATATAATTTTGCTTGTTTTTCATCATTTACTAATATCATAATGATATCAGCAGCAGCTGCTGCTTCCTTAGCTGTCATAACTTTAAGGCCAGCATCTTCTGCTTTTTTCCAAGATGGGCTTCCTTCATATAATCCAACTATAACATCAACTCCAGACTCATGTAAGTTTAGAGCATGTGCATGTCCTTGTGAGCCATATCCAATAATTGCCACTTTTTTTCCTTTTAAAAGATTTAAATCACAGTCTTTTGCATAAAATAAATTTGCCATATTAATTAAAGCCTCCAGTTTTTGTTTAATATAAAGAAAAAAAGCCGTTTGTTTTTCTTCTTTAGTAATGATAGCAAAATATATATAATTTTGTTATTCATTTTATCTTATTTTAGTATTTTATAAACAACTTGTCAACTTATAAATCAAGCAAATAGAGTTTAAAACTTTAGTTATAAGGCAATTTTTCTTTTAAAATCAATATAAGCTGTTGAATAATTTATGTTCATTTAGTACATTTAACGTCTTGTGCTAGTTAATTTCATTAAAGTAGTGACTAAATTTGATTATAGTAGTAAGCGCCTATGGGGAGTTCCAGCTTATAAGTACATCTAATATAATATAATAAAATATTTAACTAGCACAACTGGTACATTTAATCAATGACGTTGCTTTATTCAAAGTACAATATATTTCTTCATTATACTACATTAAATATATGTATTCGAGGAGAATCTCCTGTTTGAAATATAAAAATTTATAAGTATGTTTACTCACTTTAGAATCTCCTGCCTTTAGGTATGGGGAGTGTCAATATGGATAAAAATGAATAAAGCCACCCTGTAAATGGATGGCCTTGTTTAAATTGTTTTTATGTCATTACTTAATTGTTTTTGGTTCTACACAAACGCTTAGTGGTAAAATACTTTGCTCTAACAAATCTCCTTGAACGAATGCTAAACAGCTAGATTCTCCGCCAAGTGCAGATAAAGCAAATTTTGGTGGTACACAAAGTCCTTCATGTTGGAATTTGTATTGCACGAAATAAATAACTTTGAAGTATAAAGTTATTCCAATTGCAAGATATTCATCGTCAGCTGCAATTACTCTAGCTAAAGCTTGAGCTGAAATTCCTTGAGCTACTCCGTTGTTTGGTTCAAAATCTTTGTACATTGTAGTTGCTTCTTCCATTGCAACACCTTGGCACATATCTCCAGCTATATATCCTATATAGTTAATTGTTGGAACAAGTTTGTTACATCCGACAGGATTTTCTGCTGCGAATGAAATGCCATAAGGAGTATATAAATCGAATGCTACGTTGCTTGGATTAGTATCTTTGTCATATCCAGGGCAAGTTTCAGATGGAAGATATCTTAAAGTCAACATCCCTTCTTTACATACTTTATAGTTTGCATCAATTATTTTAATTGCAAAGGTTACATCAATATCTCTTAAAACTACTCTTGAAATATTTGGTGCATTTTTTCCTGGTTTAATTTCTGAATATCTGTAATGACTTGGGCAAACAAAGTTGAAATCTATGTCTACAACTTGAAGTTGAAGAGTTGTTGCATTTTGTAAATCTGCTCTACTTAAACCATCAAATAAAACATCGGTTGTACGTCCAGTAGTGTTATTTTGACATATATCTACTAAGTGATCAATTGATACTACACGGCATAAATTAAGTCCGCTTTCATCGAAAACTACAGGTGCCATCATTGTTAAAAGTCTTGGTTCGCCAATTGGTGCAAATACTCCAGGATTTAAAAGTGATTGTGAATCAGTAACATTTATATTAAAATTTCCAAAAGATTGTGTTGAAAAATATTTAGAATCATTGTTAGTGGTGCAGTTACATTTGCTCATAATTTAACCTCCTAATATGAATAAATCATAAAGTGTAAATATAATAGTATTATATGGAAATTTAAGTTGTTTGGTAGCTTTTACGTATAAATTATTTTTTGTTTAAATATTATATATTAAGATAAATTTTTAGGAGTGATAAAATGTCCTTTTTACTTCATTCTGCAAATACCTTTACCAGAGTTGACCGAAATAAACAAAATTTATTTTATCAAACCTACACATCTCAAGGATTGTCACGTCCAATCTCTCTTTTAATCAATTGCACTAATTACAGTGCAACAATTGATGGTGTAGGGCAAGTTCATGTTGTAGCTAAAAATGCCAAGGGTCAAACACATTATTTCTCTTGCTCAGCAACGCCTACAAAACAATTACTTTTTGAAGATTCTCCTTCTACTTATTTTTTTAATAATTTACAGCTTACTTACTTTAAAGATAAGTTGCATTTGTTTTATACTGCTACAAATCCAACTACCAAAACAACAACTTTGCTTCATAGGATATTTAGTGTTAATTCTCAAAATGTTGAAACTTTAGCTGTCGAAACACTAATACAAAACTTTCAGGATAAGGAATTTTCAGTCGTATCAAGTTCTGATACACTATTTATTGTATTCTCTGACCAAAAAAATGTGCTTGAACTAAAATATCTAAAAATGAAAAATGATAAATTTAGCCTTTATACCCTATTATTGTCAGAATTTCCGATAATTTCTTTTGAATGTAGCATTATTGAAGAAAAAATTAATGTCATATATTTGCAAAATAAATACGGATTAAATGAACTTATGTATTTTAATATAGATCAAAATTTGTCAACTCATGTGTGTAATATAGAAAGTATTAAAGGCTTATCTTTGTTTAAATATATAAATTTTCTTTGGATTAACTATGCTACTAACGAAGCCTTATATACTATACTTTCCATTGATGATGGTAAATCATTTAGCACTCCTGTTTTAAATTCTCTACAAAAAAATATTCATTATCTAAACTTTTTTTCATTAAGTAAAAAAATCTTACAAACTAATAATTTATTTGTAGCTATATCAAATAATATACAAATTTGTACTGTGTATTCTATGGATACTGCTGGACTTCATCCAAATGCTTTACCTAATAATGAATTAGATTTATTTCTTGATGCGATAAAATTCAAATTTCAACAACAATATTTAAAAGAATATGAAATGGCTAAAACCAAGATGGATACCAAAATAGAGACTATAAGCGAACGAGTAACTCCCAATGTTGCATATGTTGAATCAGCAAAACCAACTCCCAACGTTGCATATGGTGAATCAGCAAAACCAACTCCCAACATTGCATATGGTGAATCAAAAAAAACAACTCCTAATATTGCATACGTTGAACCAACAAAATCAACTCCTAATATTGCATACGTTGAACCAACAAAATCAATTACTCCTTATAGTACATTCGATGAGGCGCTGCTAAAACCACCAGCATATTCTAAACAACCTTTTGTTTTAAAAGATGAACCTCCTGCTCGTGGCATGAAAACTATTCAAGAAGAAGCACCTAAACTATCTAAGCCACAAGAAATGCCTCCTAAAGTAGCTCCTGCAGCTCCTAAAGAAGAATCTCTTCCAAGTTCAGGACCAAAAGACTTTAAAAGCTTGGCACAATCTTTTATGCAAAATTATAATACATTTGATGCACAACCATTAATTAAGCCAGATTAGCTTATATAATAAAAGCACTTTGAAATAGTAGTAACTAAATTTGATTATAAATGTGCAACCACACTTATAAGTAGAAAAACAGTAAAGTTTGATGAATAAGGGGTTATGATAAACATACCCCCTAAGCAATTTCATCTAATACATATAATTTTGTCATGAAATTAGAATAACTCTAGTCATAGTTTAGTTGACAAATCTGAATCTCCCACCCATAAAGGAGTAAAGTTAATAAAGTCTTTTAACTTTATTAAGAAGTTTGATATATTATATCCTTATTCTATAATTTAATTAAATTACTCTTTTAATTGTTTTAG
>LJHD01000048.1 GCA_001983475.1 Candidatus Epulonipiscium fishelsonii
ATAAACTCTGTTATAAAAAGACTAAATGTTTCCAAATTCATATCTATATTTAATTTTTGTTCAGAAATACCGTCAGTAGGTATTTGGCTTGAGATTTCTTCTATTTCACTAATAGCTTCTTCTTCAAATTCCATAATGGTTTCTATAGAAATTTCTTCAGAAAGTTCATCTAATGTTTCTTTAATTTCATTGTCAATATTGTTGCCATCAAAATCGTAATTATCTATAACAGTACAACCTGTTATAAGCATAGTTAATACACTGAAAATAATATAGCGCATATTCTATTCTCCTTCCAAATTCAATTAATAAGGTTTGAATTTTAAAGATAATTTATTTTAATCATAAGTGCAAGATATTAGCATTATATCATAATATTTTTTTCTAAACAATAAATTTGTTTGTAAATTACCAGAATTTGTTAGTACAGCAAGTTGCAGCACTTAAAAGTAGCTAGTGGCTGGGAATACCACTAGTTACTTTTAGATATTTAAGTTACAAGCAACTTGATGATTTGGAGAGATTTCCACAACGGGAGGTTCTTCCTTAAAACATGCCTCTGTAGCATAATTACAACGAGGAGCAAATCTACATCCTGGTTTTGGATTAATTGGAGAAGTAATTTCCCCTTTTAAAAGAATACGTTCGGTTTTCTGGTGAATGTCTGGTACGGGGATTGCAGAAAGTAGTGCCTTGGTATATGGATGAGTAGGATTGTCAAACAATTCTTCGGCGGAAGCATACTCCACCATCTTTCCAAGATACATAACCATAATATTATCAGAAAAATAGTTTACAACTGAAAGGTCATGAGTGATAAACATATAGGTTAGGCCACGTTGGGCTTGTAATTCTTTTAACAAGTTTAAAATTTGAGCCTGAATAGAAACGTCTAGAGCTGAGACAGGTTCATCACACACAATAAATTTCGGGTTCATTGCTAGTGAACGAGCAATGCCGATTCTTTGTCTTCGGCCGCCATCAAGTTCATGAGGGTAACTATTATAAAGTCTATCTGTTAAGCCGACAGTTTCCATTAACTCTAGGACTTTCTGTTGTCTTTCTCTAGTGTTCTTGCACATTTTATGTAATCTTAAAGGTTCACCAATAATTTCTCCAACAGATTTTCTAGGATTTAAAGAAGCAAAAGGGTCTTGGAATATCATTTGCATTTCTGGTCTTAAATGTTTCATTTCCTTATTAGATAACTTAGTAACATCTTTTCCTTGAAAAAGCACCTCGCCAGAAGTAGGTTCATGTAACCTCAAGACTGCTCTACCTGTTGTAGATTTCCCACATCCTGATTCACCAACAATACCCAGGGTTTTTCCTTGTTCAATAGAAAAAGATAAATCATCCACTGCATGTAACATCCCTTTTTTAGATGTAAAATATTTTTTTAAATTTTTAACTTCTAACATTAATTTATCCCTCCAAATTCACTTTTGGTTTCTTCTTCATATGCCAAGCAAGATACGCTATGTGTATCAGAAAGATTGGTTATAACAGGTACTTTGGTTTTACAAATTTCTTTTGCATATTTA
>LJHD01000049.1 GCA_001983475.1 Candidatus Epulonipiscium fishelsonii
CGTAAATCAAAAAGAGAAGAATTAGGTATAACAGAAAAAGATTTTTTAGTTGGACATATAGGAAGATTTGCAAAACAAAAAAATCATAAGTTTTTATTAAAAGTATTTTATTTTGTAAATAAAATACAACCAAATTCAAAATTATTATTAATTGGAGCAGGTCCTTTAGAAAATGCTATCAATAACAGAATACAAAAGTTAGGATTAGAAAATTCCGTTATACAACTTGGAAATAGAGCAGATATAGGAGAACTTCTAAATGCAATGGATGCATTTGTTTTTCCTTCGTTATTTGAAGGATTTGGCTTAGTTGTACTAGAAGCACAAGCTGTAGGAGTCAGAACAATAGTTTCAGATGTAGTTCCAGATGACGCAATAGTTTCAAAGAATGCTGTCAAACTTAGCTTAGAAGACAGTCCTAAAAAATGGGCTAAATATATTTTAGAAGCAAAACCAACCACTGATTGTAAAGAAAAAATAAAAAAATATGATATGAAAGTTATAGTTAAGGAACTAGAAAAGATTTATATAAAAAACTTAAAAAGGGAGAAATAATTAGTTTTAGACACAATCCTGAAATATGCAACAGTATTCAAAATACTATTTAATGTTAGGAGATAATCCTAACAAATGAGCGAAAGATATACTATAAAAGTTACTGAAATAGAATTTGAAGAAATATATGCAAAAAGTTTAAGGAGTAGATCTTAATATGACAAAAATAAGCATCATTATACCTGTATACAACGTAGAAAATTATTTAAAAGAATGTTTAAATAGTGTAGTAAATCAAACCTTTAAAGATATAGAAATACTTATAATTAATGATGGATCAACAGATAATAGTTTATCAATATGTAAGCAATACGCAAAACAAGATAAAAGAATACGATTAATTAACAGAGTAAACGGAGGATTGTCTGCTGCAAGAAACCTAGGCATTCAACTTGCAACTGGTCAGTATATAACATTTATTGATTCAGATGATTATATAGATCTAAATATGTGTTATAACGCAATAAAGTATTTTAGAAATTATAAATGTGATATAGTAACATTTGACTTTAACGAAATTAGAGACGGTATAGTATATATAAAAAATCAGACTGATTTGATAAAACATTTTTCAAATGAAGAAGCTGTAAAAGCAATTTTATTAAATTATCCTTTTACTACAAGTGCTTGGGGTAAATTTTATAAAATAGATTTATTTGATGAAATAAGATTTCCTGTAAATATGATATATGAAGATGTAGCTACAATATACAAAGTAGTAGCTTTAAGTGAAAAAGTAATATTTAGCTCCAAATCCAAATATTACTATCGACGAAATAGACCAGGAAGTATACTTGCAAATCCAGAATTAGATAAAATATTTCAACGTAATAAAATATCCAAAGATATATTAAAATTTATAAAAGCATATTATCCTAATTTATTGAAATATGCCAAATGTCTTTACGTAAGAGAAAACATGTATATATTCTATAATTTGCAAAGTTTAGGAATCAATGATTATAAATATTATAACATAATTAGTAAAAATATTCGACCATATTTACAAAATTATTTAATCTCTAATAAAATAAATATACAAAGCAAATTTAAGGCTTTTTTATTAGCCATAAATTATAAATTATATGTTTGGATTAAATTTTTAAATAGTTGGAGGCGATGATTATGTTATTAACTCAAATTGATAAATTAAAAAAATATGTAGAACAAATAGATATAATATCTTTTGATCTTTTCGATACATTGTTATTACGAAATGTTTTACATCCAACAGATATTTTTGAAATAGTAGAACACAGATTTAATAAATCTTCAAATAAAATTGTTGATTTTAAAAAAATAAGAATTAATGCTGAAAAACAAGCCCGAACAAATTCTACTAAAGAAGAAATTACCTATGAAGATATTTATTTAGAAGTTTCTAAACATTTATCTTTAGATGCTACAAAGTTAAAAAAATTAGAATTAGAAGTAGAAAAAGAATTTATAATTTGTAACACAAAACTGAAAGAAATATATAATTATGCAATAAAGTTAAATAAAAAAATATATTTTATTAGCGACATGTATTTAGATAAAAAATTTTTAGTTCAATTGTTGAAATCACTAGGATATACAAAATATACACAAATATATATTTCATCAGATATATCGAAAACAAAAGTTACAGGAAATATTTTTAAACATATAGATGAAATACCTAATAAAAAATGGTTGCATATCGGCGATAATTATAATTCTGATTATTTAGTACCTAAAACACTAGGATTGAAAGCATATTATTTTAATTCTATACAAAAACAAAAGGAAATCTTTAAAGTAAATAATATAACTGAATCAATTATTAGAGCTATCCAGATTAATTATGCTTATATAAATAACTCTCAAAATTATTGGTATAATTTTGGTGTTCAGGTAGCATTTCCATTAGTTAGTCAGTTTATGTTATGGTTAGAAAAAAATTTAGAACATAAAGATAATGTATATTTTTTCTCAAGAGATGGATATATGCCTCATAAATTATATAATATGATGAAAAAATTAAATACAAATTTGCCAGAAGCTAAATATTTATATGTTTCTAGACGAGCTTTATTGTATCCAAATCTATATAATTTATCAAAAGAAAAGGTTATCGATTGGTTATTAGATGGAGGTAATCAACAAGGTGAAGTAAGAATAGATAATTTGCTAGATAATTTAAATCTTAATATTGAAAATTATATGGATTATTTTGTTAAAAATAATTTATCAGTTAATGAAATTATAACAAATCAGAATAAAAACAAAGCAAAAAAATTTTTATTAAATATTTGGACAGATATTAACAATTCTTTAGAAGAAGAAAATAGTTTATTAAAAAAGTATTTTTATAAACAAGGTTTATATGATTTAGAAGAAATAAATATTGTTGATATAGGCTGGAAAGGTACTACACATAATGCACTTCAAGAGTTACTTAAAATACCAGTGAATGGATATTTTCTTGGGACAGTAGAAACTACCTTTAGCAATATTATAAAAAAAAGGCAGTCTTATTTATTTAACAATGGAGAACCAAAACAAATGAAAGATAAAATTATTAAAAGTACTAGTGTGTATGAATTTATTTTTTCTGCACCACATGGTTCTGTTATAAAATTTAATAAAAATTTATCACCAATATTTTTAGATTTTAATAATTATAGACATTCAGAATTTGTTAATGAGTTACAAAACGGTGTAATAGATACATTTATAGAATTAATAAAGTATAAATCATATTTAAACGATATTTATACTAAAAATCCCGTAGGTGAAAGAATTATTACTAACTTTTTAAGAAAAAAGGATACTAAAGATTTATTAAATTTTAATGAATTAATTATGGTAGGTGGCATTGGAAGAATAGGGGAAGTTAGAAAATTTACAAAATTAGTAAACGCCAATGATTATATTAGAAATCATAAAAAAATTGATGCTGAAAGTGAAAGACTCCTTTGGAAAAAAGGTATTTATATTAAAGATAGACAAGGACGTTTATTAAATTCTGAAGAATTTAAATGCCTATACAAAAAATATTTAAAAAGAGACTATTATAACTTAAATCAAAAAATAATTTTAATTAAAAAAGGTATAAAAGACCCAATAAAAGGAATGAAGTGGATTGTAAAACATACATTGCAGGTTCACTTAAGAAAATAAATATAAAAAAATGTTAAATATATAACTACTTATTGTATTAATTATGTATTGAAATTTAAAAAGGAAAATGGAGATTATTATGGAAAAAACAGGAATGGATAGTAGTTTAAATTTAAAAAAATTGCCTATTATAGAATCTAGAGGAATTAGCATTGCTAAAATGTGTAAAGGAAAATCAGTTCTTACAATAGGATGTGTTGACATGATAGAAACTATAAAAAACTATAGAAGTACTGTTAATTCAGAAAGATTCCAACTATATAATTTAAATAAATATTGTAAAGAGGTAATAGGAATTGATGTTAATAAAGAAGGAATTGACAGGCTTATAAAATATGGTTATAAAAATGTCTACAAATATGATATATTTGTAGACCAACTAGATGAAATTGATAAAAAAGAATATGATGTAATTATTTTATCACATGTTATTGAACATGTACCTGATATGTATAATTTTTTAAAAATTATTATACAAAAATTTAAATTTAAAAAAATTATAATTGCTGTGCCTAACGCTTATGACTTTTTTCTTACTATGAGAATATTATTTAAAAATACAGAAGTGATTTCGAATGATCACTATTACACATTTTCTCCAATAACATTAAAAAAATTATTGGAAAGTTTAAGTCTCAAAACAGAAGCAATATATATTGATAGGAGTAAAAATTTAAAATTTGTTAAAGGACAGAAAAATTTAATCAAAGAATATATTCACTATATAATAGTTAAATTATTATATAAAAATTTTAACTATTTAGGAAATATAGTATATGTTGGAACTTATAAACCTCAAATTAATAATAATTAAGGAGTCTATTATGATACTTATAACTGGTAGTGCAGGATTTATAGGTTTTCATTTAAGTAAATTACTATTAGACAATGGGTACACCGTTGTGGGGCTTGATAATCTAAATGATTATTATGACCCTACATTAAAACAATCTAGACTAGATATATTACTTAAAAATCCGAATTTTATATTTTACAAAGTAGATTTAAAAAATAAAGATAAAGTCGATAAAATATTTAAAGAGTACAAACCAGAATATGTTATAAATTTAGCAGCTCAAGCAGGTGTTCGATATTCATTAAAAAATCCATATTCATATATAGATTCTAATATTATAGGCTTTATGAACATACTTGAAGCCTGTCGAAATTATCCTGTAAAACATTTATTATATGCATCATCCAGTTCAGTTTATGGAGGGAATAAAACAGCCCCATTTTCAACAGAACATCCTGTGGATCATCCTGTAAGTTTATATGCTGCCACCAAAAAATCTGACGAGCTAATGGCACATTCTTATAGCCACCTATATAACATACCATCTACAGGTTTAAGATTTTTTACTGTATATGGACCCTGGGGAAGGCCTGATATGGCATGCTTTTCTTTTACAAAAGATATTTTAGCGGGCAACCCTATTAAAGTATTTAATCATGGAAAGATGGAACGAGACTTTACCTATATTGATGATATAGTAGAATGTGTATATAAATTGCTAGATGTAATTCCCAAATCAAATACACATTGGAGTGAAGACAAGTTAAGCGAAAGCTTCGCTCCATACAAAATTTATAATGTTGGAAACAATAAACCTATACAACTAGAGAAATTTATAAATGTACTTGAGGATTTGCTAGGGAAAAAAGCACAGAAAATTTATATGGATATGCAAGATGGTGATGTTGTAAAAACTTATGCAGACATCACTGACTTAGAAAATGATATAAAATTTAAACCTCATACTTCACTGGAAAAAGGGCTTAGCGAATTTGTTAACTGGTATAAATCATATTATAAAGTTTAAGTCTATAAATCTAATTGCGGTGTAAAAACTAGTAAAGCCAATAATTCTATCGTTAATTATAACTATTGCTGGTCAGCCTATATATTGATATAACGGGGAACTCAAGTCCCGAAACTACGTAATAATAACTGCTTTGAGTTTAATGAATATTTATGCAGCTAAACTTATTACGGTATAATTTGCACAAAGAAATGTTCTTTATTCATAAATTATTAACTATAATTTTTTAATAAGCCTAAAATATATAATAATATTGAAATAGTAGCAACTAAATTTAATTATAATGATTCAGAAGCAAAACTCCTGTGGTGAGTAAAACTTCCAAACTCTAAAAAACATTTCAATTTACACGTACTTTTAATATATAATTTGGTTTAAGATCTGAATGCTGGTTAGAAAATCTATTGTTAACTTGCATAATCCATCTTAAAATATTTTTTTATACTAGAAATAGGCCTAAAGTAATTCCTTTAGAGCCTATTTGTCTTACTCTCATAATGTTCTTCGATAATACTACTTATCATGAACAATTATACTTAAGTTTTTACCAATCTTTACATACTGTTTATAATCTCAAATGTAAGATTATTAATTAACATTATGTTTAGGATAACTCTATGTTTATTATCCAAGATTTAATTTGGAGAGATTATAAACAGTATTATACATTGATTTAAGGTCCATGGCCATGGTTTTTCCTTAATGATATTTGAAGTGCATTCTAAGTTTTTAAAACATGTCTTGCTTTTATAGCAGCTCAAAAAATATACTGAGCAACATATTACTGGGAGGCATCGCTACTGTTGGTAGCAAAGCTCCCACATATAAGTAATTATACTATAAATGAATTAAATTTTCGTTTTATGGTTGTTAATCAGTTGCTACTTATTCTTTCACGTCTGCTCTACTACTTATTTTTTCGCGATTACTCTGCTACTTGTTTTTTTCACATGTGTTAACTATTAAAGTATATACCAATATCTAATAAAATACAATTGAC
Organism: Candidatus Epulonipiscium fishelsonii; assembly: GCA_001983475.1. Lineage (GTDB taxonomy): Bacteria > Bacillota > Clostridia > Lachnospirales > Cellulosilyticaceae > Epulopiscium_A. Next base: position 6,523 of record LJHD01000049.1, read on the forward strand.
AAAATGCCCTAATATATTTCTTCCCACTAGCACATATTGTCCAATATAATCGGTATTACTCAAAAATATATGTTTATGCAAAATTATGCAATTTGTACATACCAGTAAGTTCAACACAATACTACATGGCTAGGTTATCAAAACTAATAAAAATGATAAAATCTATTATATTCAACAACCTTATCTACCAATCTACAATGCTACCACTATAAGTCTTGAACTGTAGGATATAAGGCTATTGATTTTTTGACATAAGACCCCCCACTTAACTATGGAAGCACAAAATCTATAGCTGTGCAGGGGCAAAACTCTTGCCGGGATTTTCACTTCTAAACCCTAAAAAAACATTTCAGCTTTACGTACGTTTATAAAAAGTAATATGCTAAAAATTCATATTGCTTTCATCATAACCAATTATGTTACTTTCAATGTAATTTATAAAGTTTTTAGTACAATTTGACAACTTCTTAGCAGGATTATAAATAAACCATGTATTCCTGGTAATATACTCTCCATCTTCATCTAATAAAGGTGTTAAAACCAAATTATATATATTCAAATAGTTATCATCTAAGAAGCAACAGGTAAAGCCCAAGTTGTTATAAACATATTCTAAAGCCACATCTACATACCCTGCGTTAATTATCGATGTATTATTATTAAGGTTGTTCTCTATCCAATTATCTAACGTAATTCTAGTTTTTTCTGAACATTTATATTCAATTTTTCTTAGGTGTAACAATTTTTCTTTGCTAAAATGTCTTTTTGTAACTAAGTATGCTTTAGCAGTACAAATTTTCTTTTGACATATATTTGCATTATAAGTGCCTCGAACAAAACCTACATCCACTTCCTTGTCACAAACCTTTTTAAACAAAGCAGAACTTTCATCGGTAACAACCACAAAATTCACATTGTTATTATTTTTTAAATAACTTGATAAAACTTGAGGCAAATAATTTTTATTGTAAGTATAAGAACTAGCAATATTAATTACATTTCTTTCATTCTTTTTCAAGATAGATATCTCTGAATGTACTTCTTTGATAAATTTCATATATTGTTCAGCTTTTAAAGCTAACATCTTTCCTGCTTCGGTAAATTCTATTCCCTTTGAAGTTCTTCTGAACCTCCCACATCAGTTGTATTGGAGGTTGTCGTTCACAATAAGTCGCTACTCCTATTGCAGTTCTCTTGGTTTACCCCCATTGAACTTCTTTAGCTTTCACTAAAGCACAGACTATATCTTCTTCTTCACCATTATGTGTTAAGAGCCACCCGCTTCCACCATCAATAACTTATGGCGTACGACCTTCAAGAGGTCTAGTCGTTGAAGTTTCTCCTATGATGAAGCTTCACTTCATTATCATGTATGATGTTGTTGAATACATTTTCATTTAACCAATAAAGCAGTTTTCTTTATAGTGTAATAATATTTGTTTACAACAAAAGATTAAGGAATACAGTAATTTGGGTTCGGGGCTTTGTCCTAACTTTCCGCTTTAAAAGTTGTTTTTTATTCATCTCATTTATTCAACACCCTATAATTAAGCTTTGCTTATCACGTGTTTGGAGCTTACCTGCTCATTGCCCATTATTTATAATAATAAAAAAGGCTAAGGGTCTTTTCTTCTTATTGTAGTACTTAGGATTTAACCATATACCATCCAATCAATTTTTTCTGCTTTCGCAACCAAAATATTTATCCTAAATAAGGAAATATTATTTCACGTTTAGTTATGTTTCATACTTGCGTTGTAGTTTGATTGGCTTTAGGGGTTCCAAGCAATTCAAGTGGTATATTGCAACGGTCAAGCCGTTG
>LJHD01000050.1 GCA_001983475.1 Candidatus Epulonipiscium fishelsonii
ATAGACGAAAAGCCTATCGTATTAATAGGAATTTTCATATTACCCTCCTATAATTATATTAATATTATAATTATACCACTTCATCTATAAAAAATCTCTTATTTCGGAAAAAAGTTTAAAATTGGACGGGTGGTGTTTGAGCTGTTAAATTTTTAAACACAAAACCTTGTTGTTTTAATCCTTCCACAATTGCTGGTAATGCCTCAACAGTAGTTGTTTTAGCTGGAGAATCATGCATTAATATGACAGGGCTTTTTTCATACTGGCATTGTCCTAGCACAGAATTTATTATAACTTGTGTATCTTGAACCCCTTTTGATGCATCGGAAGAATCTACATTCCAATCAAAATAAACATAACCTGCTTCTGTAACAGCTGGAATAATCTTTGACATTATGTCACTGCCACCGTATTTATGACTAACTGTATTATTTGATCCACCGGGGAATCTTAATATATTAGCATCATAACCTGTGGTTTCTTTAATAAAATCTTTTAATTTATTAATATCAGCTAAAAATGTATCCACACTTTGATATATATCTTCATATTCATGTGTGCTGGAATGAACTGCAAGAGTATGGCCTTCATTTACAATTCTTCTGTATATATCTTCTTTTCCTTTTTTTTCTAAAACAAAAAAAGTTGCTTTAAGGTTATTTGCCTTTAAAAAATTCAAAATTTTAACTGTATTATCACTAGGACCATCATCAAATGTCAAATATGCATATTTGGTATCTTCAGTTAGTGGTTCAAATTTTGCTGCAGCATTTGTTTGTTCAATTTTTCCAAACTCAATTTCTAAAATATCCACTTTGTTTAATAAATCTTTTTGTTGAGCTGAAAGTGTTTCAAATTTTGCCTCTACTGTTTGAGTCTGCCCGTCTATTTGCTCAAATTCTATTTCCATTTCCTTAAGCACTTCTAAACTTTGTTGTTTTTTTCCATATAGAAATATAGACACAAAAACTAATATAATGGATAATAAAATAAATCCAGCTGTTAAAACTTTATGGTCATTGCCATGCATTTTTCTTTCCTCCTATTGGTCATTATACTTCTGGTACAATTACTGGACTATATTTCCAAATATTTGTTTCTATGGTATATACTTTGTCTCTTAATTTTTCGTTTTCCTCTGATAGTATATCTATTTTTCTAATTTTTTCTTGACTCTGAATTTTTGCAGTCTCTATACTAAAATGCTTCTGGGCAATTTGTTTTTCTATTTTATATACATTTACAGAAAGATATATTGTAATACAACATAAAATCAAGCCTATTGTTGCGGATATTGCTAGCCAATTAGTTTTTCTCATTATATATGCCCCCCTTCTTTAGTATTACTAGTCCATATTATAACAAACATAGGATAGAAATACAATTAATCTATTTTTCTGTTAAATTTTAAAGCAGAAAATCACTATCTCTTTATAGTAGTAATGCTTATCTTTTTGGACAAAAACGTCTCTTGAGCGCCAAGCTATAATATATTTTGTATATAAACAGTATTATTAGAAATTTTTAATCATTTACCTTAGAGCTTGAAATTAGTAGAGTATTTCAAGACAACTATATATTAAGCTTTGCTTAATTATCATGTATTCTAATATAACATGTTCAAGAATTACTATTCTCACTAGTCTAATCAATTTGATTTCTCAAATCTGCGCCATTTAGGGTGTGTAGGAATTGACTAGCATAAGCAGGATAATAGAAATTCTTATCAATCTTGTTCTCTATTCATGTATACTAAAATAACATAATGTGTGTGATACCGTTACTTCCTAGTATTATTTTATTTATTTGATTTACGTTTGTCAAGAAGTATGTCTAAATTACAGTTCAGAGTTTTGCGAAAAATACGAAATAATATTTCTTAATATCGGTGCACTGTACACATCTATGCAGTCTGAGAATATTTTCTCTATTTCTTTTTTAGTTAAATATTTCTTTAGGATTAAGGTGTTGAATAAAGGATGATAAATCTTTATTATCCATGAGTAAAAAATTTTTAAAGTGGGAAGTTAGAGTGGAGTTTTGCCATGAACTCAAAATTAATTTATTAAGGATATTACTGAAATTTTCACCTCTACAGGAGTGGGTTTTACGTCCATTGATGTAAATTTTCGCAAAAAAAAAGAGGGATAATTCCCCTCTTTTTTTTTATGTAGTTTTTCCATAAGTAGAAAATCCCAAATTCTTCTACTTGTTTGTTATAAAATCTCAATTATGTACATCTTTTTCTTTATTTAGTTCTATCTCTATTTCTATTTCATATCGTGAATACCCACAAGCAGTACAATGATACCCTTCAACTTCCCCTTTTCTTATATTGATATCTTCACAGAAATGTTCAATACTTCTGCAAATTGGGCAATGTGTCATGTTCTTCCCTCCTTCCGAAATTTACTTTTTCATTATACCATTTATGCAATATGTTGTAAATAGATAAATTGTAATTTGGACATTTGTATATTTTTATATATATAAAATAATTCTTAAGGTTCTATATTTAATGGGGAAAAAGGCAATACATTTTTTTCATTAAATATTTTCTTTTATTAAACATTCAAAAAAAACCACTATTTACATAGTGGGAAACCTAATTATATAAAATATTAATTTATGAATAATAGGCTTAAAGTTTAATATTAATTGGATTACCCTCTATCCAAGCGACTATGTTATTACATATAATTTCTACCCTATATTCAAGAGATTCTTGTGAAAAATAGCCAATATGAGGGGTAAGAATTATATTTTTAGCATGCAAAAGTGGATAATTTGCTGGGATAGGAGGTTCCATTTCAAATACATCTATTCCTGCTTTGGCAATTCTTCCTTCATTCAACGCAGCTGCTAGTGCGTTGTTATCTACCAAAGCACCTCGTGCACAATTAATTAAAATACTAGTTTTTTTCATTAAATTAAGCATATCTTTACTTGCAATATTTTTAGTTGCTGCTGTGAGTGGTGTGTGCAATGTAACAATGTCACTTTGCTCAAATACTTCTTTAAGAGTTTTATATTCAATACCCAGCTTTAAGGCTTGTTCTCTTTGAGTAGTACTATATCCAATTAATTTTACTCCAAATCCGTTTGCAATTTCAGCTACTCTACATCCAATTGCTCCTGTTCCAATAATACCAATAGTTTTTCCTTTTAATGTATTATTGGTGTAACCTAGTAATGTTCCACCATCACGTACAATTTGGTTATATGGCACAATGTTTCTTAAACAAGCAAGCATCAGAGCAATAGTTGCTTCTGCAGTTGCATCAGTTGCATATCCTTGAGAATTGGATACATGGACTCCCTTAGCCTTACAAGCATTTAAATCTATATGATCAATACCAGTAAATCCAACAGATATAAATTTTAAATTATCAGATGCATTAATTACATTTTCTGTTAGTGGAGAATTTGCAATAATATACACATCAGCTCCTTTTGCTCTAGCAATTTTTTCTTCTTCTGTCATAGGTGTTCCACAATATATAAATTCATGACCTTTTTCAATTAAAGGTTTTGCCATATTCATAACTTTTTCTTGAGATACACCCAGTGGTTCTAGCATTACTATTTTCATAATTTCCCTCCGTTTGGTTTTGTTAAGTTAGGGGTTCAAGGGCATTGCCTCTAATGTAGTCTGCAGCCTCATACCCCGTAAAAAATTATTCCTATAATCTTGTTGATTTGTACAAATAATACTATTTATCTGTGAAATTAATTAACTAATAGTTTGGTTTCTGACTTTATTGTATTTTTATCTAAAGCTAAAATTAGTAAAAATGCCATAATAAATGATATAATTCCCGCATAAACATAGTTATTTCCGTCTATAAATCCATAGGTAATAGGTGCAACTACTGAGGCAAAGGAAAGACCAAATAACATGGTCCCATAATTCTGCCCTTGATATTTAACACCAAAGTATTGACTAGTAATAGAAGGAAAGCTACCTAAGACTCCTCCATATGAACCATAAACTAATACTATTCCTATAGAACTTAAGTATCCTGTTCCTAGCCATATCAATATCATTCCAAATGTGCCTATAAATATATTATATTTCAAAATTCTTAATCTTCCTAATTTATCTGCTATTGTAGGCAACAGCAATTTAAATGACGCATTAGCAATGGGCCCAATCATAATTGCATATATTGTATATTCAGTTGGGACCCCTTTTTCTTCTTGAATAATTTGTGCCATTGGAGAAATTAAGAAATAAGCAAGTAAAGAAGCAATCATTGCAACAAACAACATATAAAATTCTTTAGTTTTAATCATTTGTGCTGTAGTAAGATTGTTGGTAGCAGCAGAACTTTTTGATAAAACTTCATAACTTGGAGGGTTTTTAACAAAGATACTTCCCAATATCCAAGACAATCCAACCAAAATTCCAACAAGTAAAAATGTTGTATTAGGACCATAATTTTTAAGCCAAAATTTACTTGGAGGTGCTAATATAAATCCACACATTGCATTGGCTGTTACAGCTAAACCTGAAGCAAATCCTATTTTTGTTGGAAACCACTTTTGAAAGACAGAAATAACAGTGGTATATATCATCCCTTGACCAATACCCTGTAAAGCATATCCAACATACATTCCTATCAAACTTTTATCAGCAGTGTATGCTGATGATATTACACTTATAGTAGATATTATTCCTCCAAGCCAAATTGCATAAGAAGGTTTATATCTATCTTGTATCTTTCCTCCAAAAACATTTCCAAATGCAAATGTTATTAAAGCAAAATAAAAACATAATCTACTTTGATCAATGCTCCATCCTGTACTTTCCATAATGTATGGCTGGTAAATTGACCATAAATGCGGAAATCCAGTAAAAAATACAACAAATATTCCAGAGCCAATAACTAAAAGTTTTTGCTTAATCATAAATTCCCCCTAATTCATGATAATTATTTATATCCCAAAACATTTCAACTAAGTATGTTTAGTATACACCGAAAAACATGTACAGAGAAAGTAACTTCTCTGTACAAATTATTATAACCACAAGTTTTTATATAGATCTATTATATCTTCTTTTGTAATCTCTTTTATAGTATTGCTAGGGCTTCCACTTGCCATCGCATCTGTTGCCATTTTATCTATATTATTAAAAAACGTATCTTTATTAATACCATAGTTCTCTAGTGTAGGTATTTTTAAATTGGCCAATAATTCTGTAAGTTTATCTAAAAACGCTTTAGCAGCTGCTTCATTACTAGAACTATTTATACCAATTGTTTTTGCTATATTGGCAAATTTATCCATAGCTCCTTCTAAAGCGTATGTTAAACAAACGTTCATCAACATAGCATTAGATATTCCATGTGGAACATGAAAAAGAGCACCAATTGGTCTACTCATACCATGAATTAAAGTAACAGATGCATTATTAAAAGCAACACCTGCTTCTAAAGAAGCTATTGCCATTTGAGTTCGAGCTACTACATTAGTTGGGTCGTTATATGCTACTTCAATGTTATCAAATATTTTTTTAATAGCAGAAAGTGCAAATGTATCTGATAAATACTGTGATCTTCTTGAAGTATATGCTTCAATTGCATGACAAAGAGCATCTAATCCTGTTGCAGCAGTGACAGATTTTGGCGCAGTTATACTAAAGCTTGGGTCAACAATAGCCAAAGTTGGCATTAAAACCTTTCCTTTTAACAGCATTTTAACCTGAGATTTTTCATCCGTAATAATAGTAAATTGAGTAGTTTCTGAACCGGTTCCAGATGTGGTTGGAATAGCTATCATATTTGGCATCTTTATTTCTATTATTTTACCATTAAAATCAGTAATTTTTCCATTATAGTCAGCCATTAGACCAATAGCTTTCATAGCATCAATAGGGCTTCCGCCACCAATACTTATTAAAAAGTCGCATTCAGCATTTTGATATACCTCAACACCTTTAGCTATCATATTATCTGTTGGCTCACCATTAATTCCATCAAATATTTCATACACAACGTTGATATTATCCAACACCGCTGTAAGTTTTTTTACATTACCTAATTGAACCATCATTTTATCGGTTACAATCAACGCTTTATTTCCTAATGCCTTAATTTTGCTTCCTGCTTCAACTAATGCATTTTCTCCTAATACTAGTTCTTTATTTAAAATAAATTCTCTTGCCACAAAAAAATCCCTCCATTTAATGATAATAGGCTAACTACCCATACGTGTGAATTTATAGCTCACTTCTAAAACGATGTGACTTATGCTTTAGCTATCATTTCACCATATTTTGCTTTAGTTTCAGCTATAAAATCTTCTACAGCTTTAGTGGTTGGTAAATCACTTGATGAATGTTCTCTTACCATCATTGCTGCCTCTGCACTACCAAGTTCTAGACATTTTTCAATGTCCATTCCTTTAAATATTCCATAGATAAATGCAGATGCATATCCATCTCCACCGCCAAATCCTTTTAATGCTTCTACTGGGAATGGTTTAATGCCAAATTTATTTCCATCTGACGTAAATGCAGTAGAACCACTTTTTCCATGTTTAATAACTACAATTTGTGCTCCTGAATCGATCCACGCTTTTGCAGTTTGTTCATCTGTTCTATTTTGCTCAATTAATCTTTCTGCCAGATTGAATTCTTCTCTTGAACCCATTATAATATCTGAATTTTGTGCTACAATAGAGTAGTAAATAGAAATTTCATCTTCGTTTTTCCAGCTATATGATCTATAATCAATATCAAATATAATACGAACATTGTTTCTTTTCGCTAGATACATAGCTTTTAAAGCAGCTTCTCTAGATGGACTTTGAGAAAGTGCAGTACCTGAAATCAATAAAGACTTAGATTTTTTAATATATTCCTCATTCACATCTTCAGGGCCTAATTGTAAATCCGCAGCCATATTTCTATACATCAAAATGCTACTTTCATCTCTTGATAATATTTCTGTGAAAGTTAATCCTATTTTTTCTCCTTGAGTACATCTAAGAACATTTGATACATCAATGCCTTCTTTTTCAAATACATGAGTTACGTAATCGCCAAGTTGGTCATCTGATACCCGGGCTATAAATCCTGCTTTTAGCCCATGTCTGGAAACTCCTATAGCTATATTGGCGGGTCCCACATATTTTTTAAAAGTAGTACATTCTTCTAGTGGTTGAAAATAATCTACAGGGTTAAAATCAACTGCTATTCTTCCTAGTAAAATAATATCTAATTCTCTATCAACTGCAAAATCCATACATACCTCCATGATAAAATTTAAAATTGAAAGTAACTAGTTTTTCATATCATAGATAAAACCTTTTAAGGGATAAATCTATTTTTATAATAAATCAGTTAATTATAGTCAATTATATCATAAAATTATTACTTTTCAAGGAATAAAATGCTGTTTTATAAAGGGTTATGGGATTTGGTTTTTTCCAAAAATGTGGAGGTAAATATGCTCTGTAGGGACCAGTTATTTGGCTAATAAATATATTACAAAAATTTAACATAAGTTTTGTGACAAGTATTATTATATTAGAAGGTAATAATGTTCTTGAAATTATCACTAGTGCAAATGTTTCTGCACAATTTGAAAAAAGTATAAAAAATAAATAAGTCATCAATAAACTAATGGATAAAATATTTTTTTCATAAATGATTAAAAATATATTTTACTAAACAATCAAAAGAGGAGAATTTAAACTTTCTAAATTCCCCTCTTGAGCTTTTTTATATGCATTTTGAAACAAATCTTATCTTTATATTATGATATTAAAAACATTGTTTTGAACGGTAAAAAATCACTAGTTTAAACTTGGTGCAATAACTGATAATGCCATAATAGCTAGTATACTTATAATGGTATATATCCCAACAACACAATTTACTATATTAGCATCTTCTTCTGTTCCTTCTTCTGCTACCAACAATGGTAAAGAAAACATCGGTGGTAATAATAAGAAAGTTATGTACGAAATATTAAATAAAGTATTCGTTTCAATTATATTGTCTATAATCAAAACTTTAAATACTGCACCTATAAAAAATAGTACTCCTGCTCGTATACCCATAAGTTTTATACTTGACTTTATATACTTGGTTTCAAAAGTAAGACCATATCCTAAAGATATAAGCATAAAAGGCGTTGATATAGCAGCTATATATGAAACAGCTTTTAGTGTGCCTACCATAATGGAATTTGTACCTAACATTGATATTATGCCAAAAATATTAAATATAATCCCTAGTGCTATACTAATTATTATAGGCGACTTTATTATATTTAACAGTATCTTTAAATCAAGTTTTTTGTTCTGAGTATCAATTCTAAATATTAGATAATAAAACGACCATACAAATAGCTCTTGAGCGAGTCCCATAATAGAAAAGATACCTAAATTTTCAGGGCCATATATCATTGAGAACAACCCTATACCTAAAAGAGCAAAAGAAAACCCTGAACAAATATATGGATTATATTTGTACTTTAAAGTTGGAATAAAGTCACATAATTTACCTCCAACCATAACTAATGCTAGTAGTATAAGCATTAAAATTAATAATGTTAATTGTTCCATTTTTATTTCCATATTTACAAAGGTTTCGAACAATACACATGGAACTGCTACATTAATAACAAACTTCTTCATATCTTTCATAGTTTCAGGTGAAAGAAAATTACTTTTTCTACACCAAATCCCTAGTGCAAAAATTAATATTACTGGTAAGGTTGTACCTATCATTGCTAACATAAAATTCCCCCTATAAAAAATATAGTAAACGTACTTACAATCTAATGGTTTAGGAGCGAGGCTCATTCACCACTATAATCAAATTTAGTTACTATTATTCATGAACCACGGATTTATGAGCAACGTAACTAAATTTGTTGCAAAGTACTATTACTATAATTAAAGAAAGGACTGTTGTACTAACTATAAAGTTATTACACAGCCCTTTTAAAATAAAATATTACATTAATTCAGACAACAAAACTGTACGTTTTTCATCTAAAGAACGTTTTGCTGCTTGAGCAATATAAACAGACATAAGCCCATCATGTCCACCAACAGGAACTTCTGTGTTGGTTACAACAGCATCAACAAAGTCTTGTAGTTCTTTTACAAAGGCATCATTGTATCTTTGTAAGAAGAACCAGGTGGGTTTTCCGACAGTTACTCCATCTTTAGTGCTAATTTTAACATAGTGTTCAAGGTTATTATCATCTAAAACAGTGCCTTTATCACAGTGAACTTCTACACGTTGGTCATATCCATATCTCGCTGCTCTTGAATTATCAATTACGCCAATAGCTCCATTTTCAAATTTAAGGCTAACAATAGCTGTATCTATATCATCATATTGTTTAATTTCAGGAGTAATACAGATTTCTCCAATAGCTGTTACTTCTGTTACTTCGCTCCCAGCTAAAAAGCGTGCCATATCAAAGTCATGTATCATCATATCTGTAAATATTCCACCTGAAATTTTAACATAAGAAAGTGGTGGAGCTTCTGGGTCACGTGAAGTTATTTTAACAATATGTGGTTTACCCATATCACCAGATTTAACTATATTTGCAACTGCACTGTGGTCTCTGTCAAATCGTCTAACAAAACCAACCATAAGTTTAACATTTGCATCTTCTGTTGCTTGAATTGCTTTTTTTATTCTTTCTATATCTAAATCAATTGGTTTTTCACAGAAAATGTGTTTTTTTGCAGCAGCAGCTTTCATTAAAAATTCAGCATGAGTATCTG
>LJHD01000051.1 GCA_001983475.1 Candidatus Epulonipiscium fishelsonii
CCAATACAAACTCGGCGTTTCTGTCCAGTTATATATTTATTAAAAAATAATGGAAAAAAAGTTTTGTTTCCAATACTCTTATCTTGAATTTCATATTTAGTTACGTTGTTCCGAAATCCGTGTTTTGAATTATAGCTAATAATTTCTTATCTTGAATTTCATATTTAGTTACGTTGTTCCGAAATCCGTGTTTTGAATTATAGCTAATAATTTATAAATAAAGATCATTTCTTTATACAATTTATGGGTTAATAAGTTTACTCAGATTAAAACTGAAGATAAAAAAAGAAAGGTTTTGTAGCTTTATGTGTATAAATTCATTATTAAATTTAAAATTAATAGCAATGAAAAATAAGATTTTTTGCAATATTGTTCCCAAATTTCTTATTTATAATAACATATAAAAAACATAGTAAATTTTGCACAAGCATTAATTTTTAAAATGGATAATGTAACAAAAGATAAAAATATTTTTAGGGAAATATAACAAAAATCTTATAAAAAGTACAATAATACATTGAAAATATAACTGAATAATATGTTAATATTATAATGAATAATTACATACAGAATATTTATATTACATATATGGAGTTATAGGATAAACAAAAAGAAAAAAGGTATATACTAGGAGGAAATATAATGAGGAAATTTTTTTGCATGTTTTTGTGATTTCAACAATCATTAATAGCTTTGTAGGTTGCAGGAGCGGATGATTCGGCTAAAGACGGATCTGTTGCACAAGAAGCAGTTGAAGTACCAACAATTGGTGTTTGTATTTATATATATGATGATAATTTTATGTCATATACTCGTCAAGCAATAGAAAAAGCTGCAGAGAATAAAGCAGAGCTTATAATGAATGATTCTCACAGAATGATCAAGCTAAGCAAAATGACCAAATTGACAATGATTGCAAAAAAGGGGTAGACTCTTTAATGGTTAATCGTTGACCCTGGGGGGCGGCTCCTGCTGTTGTTGAAAAAGCAAAAAGCGGGTATTCCAATTATTCTATTTAATAAAGAATACCAAGATGGTACTTTCATAACTTAGATTATGATAAAGTTTGGTATGTAGGAACAATATCAGAAGAGTCAGGCATTATTCAAGGAGAATGTGCGCTTGATGCTTGGAATGCAAACCCAAGTTGGGACAAAAATGGATGGAACAATGCAATTTGTAATGCTCTTATGGGAGAACCAGGGCATCCTTGCTGAAGCAAGAGAACTGAATGGGTTGTAAACTATTGAAGAAGAGCAGGAGTTCCAACAGAAGAACTGGGAACCCAAACTGCTATGTGATGCAGCACAAGCTAAAAACACATGATGAACTTGGCTTGCAGCAAATGGAGATGAAATTGAAATAGAGTTTTTTCTAATAATGATGATGGCTATGGGAGCAATTTTGAAGCACTGAAATCAGAAGTATATTGAAGGTGATAAATATATATGCCTGATAGGGGTATTGATGCATTACCTGAAGCTCTAGTGCTAATTGAAAATGGCCAACTTTGGTGTACGGTATTAAATGATCCACTGGGGCAAGGAAAAGCTTCTCTTGAATTAGCTATTTGCTGCTCTTGGAATAGATGTACTTACTCTGGAACAGAATGGGTTCTTTGAATAACAAAAGCAGTTCGTGTTCTACGTTGGTATTACAACTGAAAATATTGCAGAGTTGCAGGATAAGCATACGGGCTATAAACATAGTCAAATAATATATTAATACATAGTAGGGGCGAAATTTATTTGTTCCTACTATTAACTAAAGTTTTTGAATGTTATTTTATTCATATTTTAATAGGCTTGTCCGCGCTATTCTAAAGGGATGGTAGATAAATGCCTTAAATTATAAAGTGTGGTGAGAGAAGATGTTAAAGAATGAATATGTACTTGAAATGGTAGATATATAGTAAAAGATTTTCCTGGAGTTAGGGCTTTAAACAAAGCTCAATTAAAGTTAAGACCAGGAACACAGTACATGCATTGATGGGAGAAAATGGTGCTGGGAAGTCTACTTTGATGAAATGTCTATTTGGGATTTATATTGAAGATGAAGGTGAAATATTTCTTGATGGAGAAAAAATTAATTTTTTAATAATAAAACAAGCATTAGAACATGGAGTCTCGATGGTTCACCAAGAGAGCTTAATCAGGTTAAAGAAACTAGAGTTATGGACAATATTTGGTTGGAGATTTCCGACTAAAGGACTACTGATTGACCATAAAAAAA
>LJHD01000052.1 GCA_001983475.1 Candidatus Epulonipiscium fishelsonii
TTTATTACTCCATTTTATAACCTAATTATAATCTTCTTAAAATTTTAAGAAAAATAAAATATACTTATATGAAGTTTAAGATTATAATAGATTTTTAATATTCTTCTAAAAAACTATGATATTCTCCATTTTTTCTAAAACCTAAAATAGTGTTACAATTAATATTATGCATACTTTTAAAAATATTTATGTCAATATTTGAATTAATAGTTCTAAAGTTTTTAATTAATTCTTTCATTTCTTGGCGTTTGGATTGGCCAGTTCCTAGATGTGTAGATTCCGTCAATTTACAAGCACATTGAAGAAATTTTAAATTATGAAAATTTTTCCATCTAATTATGCTTTCTTCCTTCACTAGGTATAATGGACGAATTAATTCCATTCCTTTATAGTTTTCACTATGCAATTTTGGCATCATAGTTTTAATCTCTCCACTATAAAGCATACTCATAAGAGTGGTTTCTATTACGTCATCAAAATGATGTCCTAATGCAATTTTATTACATCCCAACTTTTGTGCTTCTTTATATAAATATCCTCTGCGCATTCTTGCACATAAATAGCATGGACTTTGTTCTATATTTTCTACGATTTCAAATATCGGAGAATCAAAAACAGTTGCCTCAATATTAAGTAACTTAAGATTTGCTTCTATAAGCTTTTGATTAGCTTGACTATATCCTGGGTTCATAACTAAAAATTTAATCTCAAAGGTTTGCTTACCATGTTTTTTTAACTCTTGCATACATTTTGCAAGCAGCATAGAGTCTTTTCCTCCTGATATACAAACTCCTATTACATCGTTTTTACTAAGTAGTTCATATTCGTTTATTCCTTTAATAAATCTAGACCAAATATTTTTTCTAAATTTTTTTATAAGAGCTTTTTCTATTTCTTTATGTTTTTCAATTTCCATTTGTTCACCTTATCTATGTTTTTCTTTACAATTTAAGAATAACATGAAAACTTCAATTATACAAACATAAACTGTTGAATAATTAATTTTATTTTAGTACATTTAACCAATAAAGTTGCTTTATTTATATATAGGAAGCTCCTATTTGGAGTTTCCTATTTTAAGTAAGTTTACTAATGATAAGTGATGTTAAGCTCTATCTAAATAAAAAAAGACTTTATGCCTTTTTAGCTTGTATTAAACAAACTTTAATCTGGAACAAAGTCTAAAAAGTCTTCTTCTGGAATATTTACATAGTTTGGAGGAACTGCCCCTGATAAAATTTTATCTATTAACATTATTTTTCTATCAACCTTTATTTGATTTGAAAAAAGAGGGGATACTACTTGAAGTGTAGTTTTTATATCAAGCCATACAGTATGATTTATTTGATTTATGCCAGTTTCTTTTATGTTATTTTCGTAGTCAACTGTTACGGTTCCTATTGGCATAATTTCAACTTTTATTTCAGGCCCCAAGTTTGCAAACAATCTACTTCCAGTTGCGTTTCCTAAAGGAATTTGAAATACTATTGTTCCTATGTTTTTTAACTCTTTAGCACATTTAGATACTATTTCATTACATAAATTATTAATTAAAATAGAATTTACATTCCAAGATATAAGTTCTCCATCATCATTATAATCGTATGTTAATAAATCTTCTATAGTTATCTGATTTGTAAGTAATGTTTCTGTAATAGCAACATTTATTGCTTCTGTTGCAATAGAGGTTGTTTCTAGTTCTGCCATAGCCATAACTGTTGGTAAAATTTCTTCATCAAGTTGTATATAGATTGCACCAACTATAGCAATAATTATTAATATAGCGGTTACTCCTTGAATTTTTTGAAATAATAGTTGTTCGTTACGTTTTTTATAAAAACCAATTTTGGGTTGAGCATAAGGCGGATAATAATTTTGCTTGTATTTTTTTTTTCCTCAACATATCATCTCTACTTTCTTATTAATAGATTTAATATTAAATATATTCTTTATTGCCAAGACATAGTACAATTTTTAAATTGATGAACAATTTATTTTATCTAAAATTAACAAGAATCATCCCAATGTTATATGAAGTTATGCATAAGAATGAAAAAATGCGAGATAAAGTAAGACCATAATTTTATGATAAGTATAGATTAAACTGCTTAGCTTAATACCATAACACAAAATATATTTACCAAAACAATACTTCAGTACATATTTATATATATATTTCATTTAATCTTCTATAATAAATAAAAGTTGCATAATATTAAATAAAATGATATAACTAATATAAGTAGAATATATGGATATAATATAAAAAATTAATTTTTTATATTAATAATTACCAAACATTTTATTTAAACAAGAACTAATACTTATAAGGAGGAAACTATGAAAATTTTAATTATATCAGACCAAGAGAGTCCGTACATATGGGATCATTTTGATAAGAAAAATTTTGAAAATGTAAAGTTAGTAATTTCGTGTGGAGACCTCAGGGCTTCATACCTTTCTTTTATTGTTACCATGCTTGCTATTCCTGTTGTTTACATTCATGGAAATCATGATACAAGGTATAATATAAATCCACCCGAAGGATGCATTTGTATTGATGATGATGTGTTTACATATAAAGGCGTTAAATTTGGTGGACTTGGAGGATGTATGGAATATAGCGGTGGACCTTTACAGTATACAGAAAAAGATATGACTAAAAGAGTAAAAAAGCTTATTAGATTGGGAAAAAGAAAAAAAGGAATAGATATCTTAGTAACCCATTCACCTTCTAAAAATTTAGGAGATGGTGAAGATTTATGCCATCAAGGATTTCAATCATTTTATAGTATTTATGAAACATTTAATATATCACATCATTTCTACGGACATCAACATTTAAACTATTCTAATAAAACTGATCGAATTTTAAAGTATAAAGATATTCAAATTGTAAATGCATTCAATTACTATATAATAGAAATTTAGCATTTTTTGAATGTTTAATATAAAAAGCTTCCATAGTAAACATAATTATAAGCTAAAATATTTTTGGAGGGTTTGATACTCCCGACAGGAGTTTTTCTCCCACACCACTATAGTCAAATTTAGTTACTACTGTTTCAAAGCACTGCTATGTATAATTTAAAACATTTGTATGAAAAGCTATTATACAAAAAAAATAAACCTTCCAGGTAAAAACTCGAAAATTTTATTAATTAATAAGTTATTGAATAATTAGTTTTCTAGTATATAACTCATGACAATCTCTTTCTTACAATCATATTATTTGTGATTGGGGGTGTTAAAGGCCTGTGGCCCAAACTCCCCGCTTTAAAAGTTGTACATTTTTTATTCAACAACCTATAATTATTATTCAAATTTAAACGATTGTAACATGTCTGTTAAATGTTGTGCTTGAGCTGCTAATTCTTGACTTACACCAGCACTCTCTTGAGAGGTTGCAGAAGTTTCTTGAATAAGAGATTCAATCTTCTTTGTACCTTCAAGTAAATCTTTTATACTTTCTTGTTCTTCAGCTATTGCTTTTAATAAATTATCTGAAAAATTGCTTGTTTTTCCAATAGTTGTTACTATTTCGCTTAAACTTTCAGCTGTATTATTAGCCATTTCTTGCCCTTTTGATACGTTATCAATACTAGTTTTAATTATTTCATCAATTTCTTTAACAGTTTCACTACTACGATTAGCCAAGTCTCTAATTTCATTTGCAACTACAGCAAATCCCTTTCCAGCCTCACCCGCACGGGCTGCTTCAATTGCAGCGTTTAATGCTAGTAAATTTGTTTGTGATGCTATACTTTCAATAGTTTTAAGTACAAAAGAAATTGTATGACTTGATTCATTAATTGCATCCATTGATTGTAACATATTTTTCATAGCAGTTGTCCCTTGTTTAGCCTTATTCATAGCTTCATTAGAAATCATAGTTGTTTCTTTTGTTTGTTCGTCAGCAGCATTCACTATATCTGCAATTTCTTGAGTTGAGATAACAAAGTTTTGAATAACATCATTTTGTTCAGCTGTTCCACTTGCTAATCTACTTGCACCAGAAGCAATTCCTTCTGCTCCAGTACTTACTTCATTTGCTGCCGTACTAATATTAGATAAAGTTTTGCTTAATTTATTTCCTATTTCAAGTAAAGAGGTTTTTATTGGTGAAAACTCTCCAACATAATCTGCGTTAATTTGGTTTGTAGCGGTAAAATTACCATGTGCCATGTTTGCTAATACATTTTCTATATCTTTTATAATATTTTTTAAAATATTAGACATATTAACAAATGTGTCACTTAATGAACCTATTTCATCATTGTTTCGTGAATCAAATGAAATATTTAAATCTCCAGCAGTCATTTTTGTTGCAGCTAATTCAACTTGTTTTATCGGTCCTTCGATAAGTTTTGTAATATATGATGCAAAAAGCATAGATAAAATTGTTGCTATAATAATCATAATAACCATAGAAATTAAAGAACTTGTATATAAATTGTCTGCTTGCGAAGTAGCTTCGTCAACACCTACTTTATTAAACTCAACTACACCAGAAAACACTTCGGACATTTCACTAAATATAACTCTTGATTCTCCTCTTAGCAACTCATAAGCTTTTTCTGTATCATTATCGTTACTATATTGAATCATTTCAGTATGTAGTTGAAGATATTGCTCCCAATATGATTGAGCTTCACTAATTAAATTTTGTTCTTCATCACCAGTAATATATGTTTGATAGTCATCAAACATATCGTTTATAAGGGCTTCTTCTTCATCCAAAAGTTGTTCATATTCTTTTTTTGCATCTGTATCTTGAGCAATTACGTGTCCATTTTCAGCTATCCGAAAATTTGCTACTGAAGCAGTAAGCTCTTCAGCAATAATAATACATGATACCCAATTCTCCGCTATCATATTAGTTCCAGCATTAATTCTTGCTGTAAAAATTAATGCGATAATTCCTGTAATTATCATTGATAAAGTTAATGTTGCTGATAAACTTAATAACTTATATCTAATTTTTAAATTTCTCATATATTATTCCTCCTTAATAATTTAATAATATCATAATAAAAACAAATTTGTCAATCTTTTACAATTTATATAGTTGTACAAAAAAACTCTTCTAATTATACTTAATTACCAAAAAAAATATTTTGTAGTAAATGTACGTATAATCTGAAATTTTTGTGAGTTTCACTCTTGCCCAATACATGATAGATTTAGTTAATATAGATATGATTTTCAGACAATTTCATTATGTTTTTTTGAATTGAACTATATATAAGGATAGTACTAATCATAAATTTAAAAATACAGTGTGTTAAAATTGTAAAAAAATATGATTTTAGTACAGTAACAACCATTTAAAGATTTATTATTTTGTTGAAACATATTGCTTTATAAACTATAATAATGAAGAAAGATATTAACCTTTCATTATAAGACTTAAGAAATAGAAGGGAAATTATTATGAAACTTGGAATTGTAGGTTTACCAAACGTTGGAAAAAGTACTTTATTTAATGCATTAACACAGGCAGGTGCAGAATCTGCTAATTACCCATTTTGCACAATTGAACCAAATGTGGGTATAGTTGCAGTGCCAGACAAACGTCTTGATGTTTTGCAAAAGATGTACAACTCTGAAAAAGTTTTGCCAGCAGCAGTAGAATTTGTAGACATAGCAGGACTTATAAAAGGAGCAAGTAAAGGGGAAGGTTTAGGAAATCAATTTCTATCACATATAAGAGAAGTTGATGCAATTGTGCAAGTTGTGAGATGTTTTGAAAATGAAAATATTATACATGTTGATAAAACAATTGATCCAATTCGTGACATTGAAACTATTAATTTAGAATTAATTTTTTCTGATGCTGAACTTGTTGAGCGTCGTTTTGCAAAAACTAAGAAAACAGCTAAATTTGACAAAGGTAGTGTAAATGAAGTTGAAATTTTAAAAAATTTATTAGATCATCTTGAAAATGGACTTCCTGCTCGTACATTTGAAGTGGATAGTGAAGATGAAAAAGAATTTATATCTTCATTGGGGTTAATAACTTCAAAGCCAGTATTATATGCTGCAAACGTAGCAGAAGATGACTTGGTAAACGGAAATAAATTTGTTGACAAAGTTCGAGAATTTAGTCTAAATGAAGGTTCAGAAACATTTATTATTTGTGCTCAAATTGAACAGGAATTGTCAGAACTTGATGAAGAAGAAAAAGAAATATTTTTACAAGACTTAGGCATTTCTGACACAGGGTTTCAAAAACTAATTACTGCAAGCTACAAAATTTTAGGTTTAATAAGTTATCTTACAGCTGGGCCAAAAGAAGTCCGTGCCTGGACTATTACAAAAGGAACAAAAGCTCCTGGAGCAGCTGGAAAAATTCATTCAGATTTTGAACGTGGATTTATTCGTGCAGAAGTTGTGAACTTTGATAACTTAATTTCAGCTGGTTCATATGTTGCAGCTAAGGAAAAAGGACTTGTTGGAATTGAGGGTAAAGAATACGTAGTTAAAGATGGAGATATAATTTTATTTAGATTTAATGTATAAGATTGTTTATGACAATGATGGAAAGCTTAAAATTTTCCGTCATTTTTTATTTTTTCTTTATATCGTAAAAATATAAAATACTTTGTTTAATACTATATAAAAGGATAGTACTCTATCTTTACTTAATGTTAATGATTTTAAAAAAATTTAATAGACTTATATATTCAATGGACTTTACCACTTGTCTGTTAAAAGCTTCCTTATAATAGGAAGCTTTTTTTATAATAAAGTTAGTTTTGCAGGAATATTAATTTCTTAAGTTTTTATCCAGGTTATTCATTATTACGAATATTATGATTCTAATTTGGTTTATATTATTCAATTCACTTATTACTAGAAATATTTAACAAATATTGTTGACAAACCTCATAAATATGTTATACTATTATTGTACAAATGATTAATATTATGTATTATTGCATGTTAAAACCAAAGTAACAAATTATATTTAATTACATACTTACAATAAAGAAAAAAGGATTTAAGCCTTTTTATTTCTAGGGGGAAATTTTAATTATGAAAAGCAAAAAATTTTTAGTTATTATGTTATCAGTAGCAATGGCACTTACAACAGGATGTAGTTCCAAAGATGATACAAATATAGCTGTTGTCGAAAAAATCGTAAAAGAAAATATTAAAGAGAGTACTGAAACAGTAACTAAAAAAGTGGCTAAAGCACCTGTTGAAAAAGTCGCTGAAGCTAGTGGAGTAGTACTTAAGGGCTTTGGAAAGGGCTTTGGAGGAGATCTTTCTTTATCAGTTCATATGAATGAAGACATAATTAAAGCAGTTATAATAGACAGACATTTAGAAACTGCAACAATAAGCGCTCCAGCTATTGAAATAATGCCAGGAGCAATTGTAGAAAATCAATCACTTATAATAGACACAGTTTCTGGTGCTACACTAACCAGCAATGCAATATTAGAAGCAGTCGAAAATGCTCTTGTGCATGGTGGATATGATGTTTCAAAATTTAAATCTACTAAAACTTTAGAAGAAGTACCTGAAGCTCCTGTTGAAGAAGTTACTGAAATAGAATTAGCTCCTGAAACTCCCGTTGAAGAAGTTACTGAAACAGCCGTAACTCCTGAAACTCCTGTTACTGAAGTTACTGAAACAGCCGTAACTCCTGAAACTCCTGTTACTGAAGTTACTGAAACAGCCGTAACTCATGAAGCTCCTGTTACTGAAGTTACTGAAATAGCCGTAGCTCCTGAAGCTCCTGTTACTGAAGTTACTGAAATAGCCGTAGCTCCTGAAGCTCCTGTTACTGAAGTTACTGAAATAGATGTAACTCATGAAGCTCCTGTTACTGAAGTTACTGAAATAGATGTAACTCATGAAGCTCCTGTTACTGAAGTTACTGAAACAGCCGTAGCTCCTGAAGCTCCTGTTACTGAAGTTACTGAAATAGATGTAGCTCCTGAAGCTCCTGTTACTGAAGTTACTGAAGTTACTGAAATAGATGTAGCTCCTGAAACTCCTGTTACTGAAGTGGTTGAAATAGAATTAGCACCTGAAGCTCCTATTACTGAACTAGCCAAAATAGCAGCACCACATGAAGCTCCTGTTACTGAACTAGCCAAAATAGCAGCACCACCTAAAGTTCCTGTTACTGAAGTGGTTGAAATAGAATTAGCACCTAAAGCTCCTATTACTGAACTAGCCAAAATAGCAGCACCACCTAAAGTTCCTGTTAGTAAAGTGGTTGAAACAGTTAAAGTTGAAGTTGATCCAGATGATGTGGTTCTTACAGGTAGTGGAGACGACGGACAAATACTAGTAGAAGTTGTAATAAGCAGTGATAATAAAATTAAGGCTATTATAGTTGGTGACCAGGATGAAAGTGTAAGTATATCCAATGGTGCAACTAACAACCTTCCAGGTAGAATTATTAATCCTCAATCACTAGCAGTAGATATAGTTTCTGGTTCCACAGCATCAAGTAAAGGTATCATACAAGCAGTTGAAAATGCTCTTGTGTCTGGTGGATATGATATAGAAGATTTTAAATTAGAAGTAGTTAAAGAGTAGATTGAAAGAATAGATTAAACAGATATAGTAATAATTGGAGCAGGACTTACACAAGTTGATAAAAATGTAATTATGGACGAATAATGTTCATCTATATTTAAATAGCTTATAAATTACGAATATAAAGGCCATCCATTTAAAGGAGGGCCATTTTTTTACCAATGACTAGGTTTTGTAGACAAGATGGAGTGATATGATGTTAAATAATCTGATTTTAGGTTTTATAGCAAATAAATTTAGTAAAATAGGTTTGCCCAAATATACCCCCCATATATGTATAAATAAAAAACAAAGAAAGTTTATATGCGATAAATGTGTTAAGTTATGTCATAAAAATGCCATTACTTTTGACCGAAACAATATTCCCCAATTTGATACCTCATCATGTGATGGCTGCAAAATGTGTACTCAAGTTTGCCCAATAGAAGCTTTTTCAAATACAGAAGCAATTAAAAAAAAGCTTGTAGATAAGTGTAAATTAACACAAGTTATATTGGTTGGGTGCGAAAAAAGCCAAGAAAAAAATTACACAATAAATTGTATTTTAGAAATACCTTTTAATCTATATGTAGCTCTTGCAATTCAAGGAAAGCTTAAAATTGATATTTCCCATTGTAAAAATTGTCCCAAAAATGATATTTCAGATTTTATTTTGCGATTAAAAGAATTTTGCACAGAAGATATCTTTGATATTTCTAATTTTAAAGAAACTGGAGTTAATATTTCAAGACGTGATTTTTTTAAATCTTTAAATACTTTGCTAATAAATGCAAGCGATTTTTTAATTGACACAGATTGTATATTAAATCAAGAAACCAATAAATATTTAAAAAATGTTTTAAAAAATGAAATTTTTAAAGACAGGCAATTTGTGGTACAATCTTTAAGTTGTACCAGCAAATGTAATGGCTGCAGAAAATGTGAAATTTTGTGTCCAACAAAATCAATCAAAATCAATTATTTGGATAATTTAACAGGAACTATGGAGTATGACCCAATTGAATGTAAACACTGTGGAATATGCCAAATAGTTTGTAGCGAACAAGCAATATATGAAAGTAAAGGTGTAATTACATCTGATAACTTATTAATATCAACAGATATATTAATAAACCTTTGTGTAGAATGCATGCTGCCGCTACCTTTTGGAGTTGAAAATAAATGTAATGTGTGTAAAAGAAAACGAAAAAAGTATGTGCATAATAAAACAAATTAGGTTATAATATATGTACTCTCACTTATAGAGTGAGCTTATCAGTACAATTTAGCCATCACAACAGATGATTAGTATAGCAATTCCAATATTTTAACGATACATGAACTTGATTTTTGAAATTACCAGTATTACCAAATTTAGACAAAGCATATAGAACAAGGAGTAAAATTATGGAAAAAACAGAAGTATTTCAGTCATACAAAAACTATATGAAAGATCGTATTAATGTATATATGTTCTTTAGAGATGTATTTTTTGTAAAACCGTCTGAAGATATATTGGACAAGATTAAAAGTATATATTTAGATAATATAAATAGTGAAGATATATTTAATTGGGAAGAACCTCTTTTTGAACTTAGTAAAATGTTAAATCAAGATAATAATATTAATTTGGATGAATTAAAAGCGGAATATACGTATTTGTTTGTTGGTCCTAAACAAATTCCTGCACCAATATTCGAATCTGTATATATGTCAAATAAAAGAATGCTGTTTACTGATACAACAATTAATGTTCGCAAAGACTATCAAAGATCAGGAATTGAAGTAGTAAGGAAAAATCAAATTCCAGATGATCATTTAGCATATGAATTAGAATTTATGTATTACTTGGCATATAAAATTGAAGAAAATATTACAGATGAACAGCTAGAAAGTGTATTTTTAAAAGCTTCCAAATCATTTTTAGAAAATCACCTTTTAAAATGGGTTCCCCAATTTTGTGAAAATGTACAGAAACATGCTGAAAGTGAGTTTTATAAAAAAGTATGCACTTCACTAATCAAATTTTTGCAATTTGATATAGAAGTCTTAGTATAGAAATTTGTATATGATAATAAAGGATAGCACTCTATCTTTTTATAAAATTAATCACTATATAAAGGATAGTACTCTATCTTTTATAATAATTTTATCAGTTAACCCTGGGGAGAATACTTCTATCTCCCTTAGGTTTAACTTATCTCTGCAATTTATATCCACATGACTCTCTTACTATAAGATCAAATGGAACTTCAAGTTTAATTGGTTCTGTCAATTTTCCTTCTATCTTATCTATTAGCATATCAATAGTTAAATTAATAAAGTTTGTCATCTGTATATCAATAGTGGTAAGTGATGGAGACAAATAAGAAGAAATCTTTAAATTATCCATTCCTGCTAATGCTATTTGTTTTGGTATTTCAACATAGTTTTCTTTTGCAGCACGAATTGCTCCAATAGCAATGCTATCACCCGCACATAAAACTGCTTCAGGTAATTGTTTCAAATTAAGCAATTTGTACATAGCCGAATATCCATCTTCAATTTCATCCAACGAATTAAATACCATTGTGGAGTCAAATATCAAATTGTGTGCTTCTAACGCATTTTTATAGCCAATAAAACGTTCATGTTCCTTTTTTTGATATGCAATGTTTTTAATTGGTCCAATATATGCTATTTTTGTATAGTTTATTGAACAAAAATGATCTACAATTGTAGATGCAGCTTTATATCCATTTAATACCACTTGATCTACATTAAGATCTGTATAGTTCATAGAGCTATACATTATGTGTATTATATATTTCTGAAGTATATTTAACAAGTTTTGATTAAGTGGACCTAAACATATAACTCCAGCAACAGAATTTGAACTAATAATATTTTCTAATACATTACTATCCATACTAGACTCAGCTATAATATATTGAACTTTATATCCTTTTTTATATATATTATGTTCTAAGTTTGAAATAATCTCAGAAAATAAAAGATGAGAAAGTGATTTGATATTTGAAGCAAGTATTATACCTATTAATTTTAGTTGCTCTAAACGTATAGATTTTTGATTGGAATAGCCTAATTTTTGCAAAGCAATATTTATCTTTTGCTGGCTTTCAGGCTTTACCTTGTCAGCCTGTTCTTCGTTTAATGCACGTGATATTGTAGACATAGATAAACCTGTTTCTTTTGCTAAATCTTTTAGTTTAATTTTCATTTTTAATCACGTTCCTTATTTTATTTGCACATTATAAATCCTATTTAGATAGGTTTAGTATGACATTTATAAAAAAATGTTTCTCTAGAACTATTCACCAGAGAAACATTTTATAAACAACATATAAATGTTGTTTTCTAACATTGCTATTTATTATTAAGAGACTTTTTATCAGCACCAATAATTTTTATTCTTATTGCTTCTTCCATAGGCAACCCTGTATCATAACTAAATTGACGCTCTTCATACATTTCACTCTCTTCACGTTGTCTTACATAACCCGCATTTCTAAACGATGGAGCTTTGTTATCTCTCCAAGGTCTCATAGCCCATTGATACCCACGATATAAATCACGTGTTCTATCCATTTCTTGAATCAATTTTTCGTGTAACGCTTCACGTATCTCTTTATATGCAGGGTCATTAATTGCATTGTAAACTTCATCTGAGTCACACTCCAAGTCATAAAATTCATCTGTGTGCAAAAGATTGATTACTAGTTTGTATCTACCATCAAACACACATCTCATTGGTTGAAATCCGCCGTTGCCATCTTGGATAAGTTCATACCTTGTAAACTCAGAATAAACTTCGTTATTTATTTTAGTAACACCATCTTTAATTTGTGTCATCATACTTTTTCCTTCTATAATTGGTGGAATTTCAACACCCATATAATCAAGTATAGTTGGAGTAACATCTAAATGTGTTGCAGGGCTATCAACTATTCCAACAGCACCACCTTTAATTATAAATGGTATATTTAGAACTTCTTTATAAGCACAACAATTTTTAGAATTTAACTTGTGGTTAAACAACATATCCCCATGGTCTGCAGTGTAAATAATAATTGCATCTGGACATTGTTTATAAACAGTTTCAAGCACTCTACCAATTTCATCATCAACAAAGGAATTACAGCCTAAAAACAAAGCAAGATGATCATTTGGCTTTTGCAAATCTTCTGCACTTTTATTAATATTTTTGTTTGACCATAATTGTTGTGAAAGTGGTTTTGTACTTAAATCATCTGCATAGTTTGTACTATCAGGCATACTTACACCATTATACATTGTATTATATGGTGCTGGACAAATGCATGGACCATGTGGTTCATCATATGATACTGTTAAAAAGAAATCTTCATCTTTAAATTTATTAATAAAGTCAATTGAACGGTTTGAACAACGATGTGCATAGGTCATCTCACGTGTCCAATCTTTGTCAAATGAAGTTTTACTTTTTCTTGAGCGTTTTCTATCATCATCAGATAATTCTTTTAGATAATTTTTCATTTCATACCAATAATTTTCATCCCAGCCATCAGGACATGTTCCGTTACCAAAATAATCTCCCCCATCAACATGCCACTTGCCAACGTACCCACAATGTATCCCGTTATCATTAAGACGTTGACCAACTGTTTTTATGTTATCATAAATAGAACAGCTATTTGTAACTATTCCATTTGAATGTGGCATAAGCCCAGTGAACAATGCTCCCCTTGCTGGTGCACAAACAGGAGAAGTTGTTTGTGCATTTGTATATCTAAGGCCAAGGCTTGCAAGTTTATCAATGTTTGGAGTTTTTATAACAGGGTTGCCATAACAACCCACCATATCCGTTCTTTGAGTATCTACCATTACTAAAATTATTTGTTTTCTCATTACACACTAGCTCCTTTAATTTTTTTATTTGCACCTATAATTCTTTTAACAATTACAAATATCGGTATTATTATTGCTAAAGTAACAAATACACTTCCAACTGGAGAGCCTATATAAGCATCTATAAATGAACCATCAAACGAAATCATAGCTTTTCTAAAATAAGTTTCTACAGTTTTTCCTAAAGTAAAGCCCATTATAATTGGAGCCGTTGGAATTTTATTTTTTGAGCATAATATACCAACAACAGCTAATATTAACATTAAGAAAACGTTAAATACGCTTGAACTAATTACAAATGTACCAATTACGCAAAATACAGCAATAATTGGGTATAATATATATTTTGGTACAGTAATTACCATTGCAAAATATTTAATTAAAATTACTTGTGATAGGAACATAAATATATTTGCTATAATTAAAGAAATTATAATCCCTTGTAAAATATGAGGTTCTTCTTTTAAAACCATTGGCCCAATTGTAACTCCGTGGATTAAAAATGCACTCATTATAAGGGCAACTGGTGCACTTCCAGGCACTCCCAAAGCAATTGCTGGAATTAAAGCTCCTCCAGATACGGCATTTTTTGCAGCTTCAGGGGCAACTAACCCTTCTGCGGATCCTTTTCCAAATTCTTCTTTATGTTTTGAAGCCATTTTCGCTCTTGCATATGCCATAATTGAAGCAGTCCCTCCTCCAAGTCCTGGAAGAATTCCTAATATAACTCCAATTACACTAGAAATAATTATATTTGGCAATAAAGTAATAGTTTCTTTTAAAGCTAACAAAAACTTGTCAAATTTAAAATCATTACTAGAGATACTTTTTAAAGTCTTATTTTGGTTTGTATTATATATAATTTCAGATAAAGCAAACACTCCAATTATTACCACAATAATATCAATTCCTGCTGTAAGTTCTGTTGACCCAAAAGTATATCGTGCTACAGATTCAACTGGGTCTGTACCAACCATTGCTAAAAATATTCCTAGAAATGTAGCAATAAACCCATTAATTAAGTCTCCATCAATTAATGTAGAAATTAGTGCAAGAGATAACACTGCTGCTCCAAAATATTCCCAAGGGCCAAATCCTAATGCAAAAGAAGCTAAAATGCTAGTTAATAAGGATAGTATAATGGTTGAAATAATTCCACCAATAAAAGAAGCTATTATCCCTAAACTTAAAGCACGCATACTTTCACCTTTAATAGACATTGGGTAACCATCAAATGTTGTTGTAACAACAGCACTAGTCCCAGGTATATTTAATAATATAGCTGCTATAGAACCCCCTGATAATCCTCCACAGTATACTGCAATTAAAAAACCAATAGCTGGAAGCATTTCCATATTATACGTAAGTGGTAAAGCTAGTGCTAACGCCATAATAGTATTAAGTCCTGGAATAGCCCCAAATACAATGCCCATAATTACACCTAATAAAAGCTGAATAATTACAGTAACATTCATAAATATTGCTAAAATATCTATAAAATCCATAAACATCGTCCCCCTTCGTTATATAGTTATCTATATTATTAAATTCCTAAAAAACTAACAGGTAGTGTAATTTTTGCTCCTTCTGTAAAGAAAAAGAACACCACAACAGAAAAAATTATTGAAATTAAAAATGCTCTTATGTAGTCTCTTTTACTTAAAACTCCAAGAGTACCTTTTTGTAAGTATAAAATCGAACCAGTTAAAAATATTATACTAGATATAACAAAACCTAAAATTTCAAATACTGCTACATAAATAATTAATGCACCTAAAAATACTATTGGTTTTCCTTTAAATAATTCAATAGATTTAAATTTGATTGGTTGCTTTTTAACTTTAACAGTTATAACTAATTTTAAAATAAACAATCCCAATAAAGTAATTAATACAAAGTTAGGAATGCCATATGCTCCAACATAAGGGTCTACACTAAGCCCTTCTTCACTTACCAAACTCGCAGATAACTCTTTCATCGCATTCAATGAGCTTGACATAAGTTCAGCATACTCTGGTCCATCAATATGTTGTGCATAATAGCCCATACCTGTCATGGTATTTTTGAAATTTGGGTCTTCTACAACAGATTTAATAGCTTTTGATATAACACTTGTTAATTCTATTGGAGTTGTTGGAGGTGCCCACAATCCAAATGTTAATTGATAATCTTCTTCAATCCCAAGCTCCATAAATGTAGGAACTTCTGGTAAAGAAGGAACTCTTTCACTTGCAAATACACCAAGGCATCTAAAGTCTCCTGAATCTATATAAGTAGTATTTTGTGATACAGCAACAACATATGCATCAACACGTCCACTAAGTAGCTCTGGTTGAGGAGGTTGGTCTCCACCAACAACAATTTGTTTAAAATTAACATCTTCTTTTTCTTCAATAGCAAGTATTGCAAATTGATTCATAGTTGCTGTTAACGTCCCCATTTTTAAAGTAGATGGGTTTTGGCGAGCAAATTCTATTAAATCTTCATAAGTTTGAAATGGAGAGTCCGCACGTACATATAATCCAAGTTGTGAAGTTGTATATTGTGCTATCATTTCATAATCTTCTACAGAACGAGAAAATAATCCTGTTACACTTGAAACATTAAATCCATTTCCAGCTGCCATAATGGTATATCCATCTGGGTCAGCATTAAATAACTCTTCAGCACCAATTGTACCAGCTGCTCCCGTAATATTTTGTACTACAAAAGAAATTTCTGGAAAATAATCTTCAAGTTCTGTTAATAAAGTTCTGGCTGATACATCAATACCTCCACCAGCATTAAACGGAACAATAACAGTAATATCTTTAGTTGGATATATCTCCGTTGCAAAAATTTGCACTGACTGGCAAATAATTAAAAATAATACTGTTAATATGCGATAGAATAATTTAAAATTTTTTCTCATAATAAATCTCCTTTCTTGACACTTTACAATTCAACACTATAATATAAAAATTTCAAAAATTATCATATAAATTTTAAACTTAATATTTATTATGGTGTATTAATTTATAAAAGTAAAGAAAAAAATTGTATTTTTAAATAAATCGTGAAATAATTTAAAATATCATATAATTTTTGTGCAATATTTACTTTCAATATAGTTGAAAGTTACTAAATTCTAAAATAATTTTAAGTTAAAATATCGAAAAAATAACTTTTAAAAACAAAATATTGATATATTTTTAATTTGATGATAAAATTTAATATAGTCAGTGAAAAAAATTTCAGAAAATTTTAAAGGGGATTTAAATATGAAAAAACCAAATGTTATATTAGTTTATCCAGATCAATTAAGATATGATGGTCTTAGCTGTAATGGTAACAAAGTAGTAAATACTACAAATATAGATACTTTAGCACAAAATGGTGCAAATTTTAACGAAGCATATACTTCTTATCCTTTATGTTGTCCTTTTAGAGCCTCTATTATGACTGGTCTTTATCCACACAAAAATGGAATGTATTCCAACCACTATCCTTTAAGAACAGATTTACCTCATTACTTACCAAGTTTAATGAAAGAAGAAGGATATAAAACTGCTTGGATTGGAAAATGGCATTTAAATGGCGGTAGAAAGTTTGAAAGAGTACCAAAAGAATATTGGTGCGGATTTGATGAACTTATTGGATATGGTAGAGGACACCACTATATTGATAGCTTATATTACAGAAACGAGGACGAAACCCCTTATAAATCAGAAAAATATGAGCCTACATATCAAACAGAACATTTAATGGATTTTATAAACAGATCAATTGAGGAAGATAAACCTTTTATGGGTATGATTTGCTATGGGCCACCTCACCCACCTGTTGAAATGCAACCTGAAGAATGGAAAACCAAATTTTCACCTGACCAAATCGAACTACCAATAACAATTCCTGAGGATACAAAAGATAAAGCAAAAAAATATATAGCTCAATATTATGGAATGATAGAACTGATTGATAAAGAAATTGGAAGACTAGTTAACCATTTAAAAGAAAGAGAAGTTTTTGATGATACTATCTTTATTATAGTAAGTGACCATGGAGATATGTGTGGTGAATATGGAATGTTTGAAAAATCAATATTTTATTCTTCAGCCTCTCATGTACCTTTAATTATACACTATCCTAATGGAATAAAAAAATGTACTGAAATACAACAGCTAGTGGATCCACTTATTGATATAACTCCAACAATTCTTGATTTGTGCGGTGTTAATGTTCCTGAAACCATGGATGGATATAGCATGAAAACTATGTTGGCAAAAGGAGAAGATCCAAGTTTTAGAGATTTTGTATATTACCAAATTATCCCATTACCTACAGAACTTTGTGATCAAATGGATCGTCCTGATAGAAAACCATATTCTGAACGTGGTTTTAGAACAAAAGATGTAATGTATGTCGAAAAAGAAAATGTACCATTTGCATTGTTTGATTATACAAGAGAAAAACTAGAATTTATGAACTGTGTAGATAACTACAAATATTATCTACAAGTAGAAGAAGCTTCTAAAAAATTAAACAACATAATGAAGCAATTTGGAGATAACTGGCAATTAAAAAGGGAAGTTTTACCACCAGATTTCCAAACTCAAAAAGAAGCAATTAAAGACTATGATAATAATTACTCTAAAGCAGTATATGAAAAATCATCTATATAACTTTAAAAATACTCATATAAAAAAGCTTCTTAAAATAAAGAAGCTTTTTTGTTATTTTATTAAGATTACGGTGTTGAATAAATAATGAGAAACTTAGAATAGATTTTGCTATTTTAAAAAATAATTTATAGCTACTTCTAACAACCGTAAATTATATTTAAAATAGCTTTGTATCTACAAATTAGTGGTGAGTATACATTTTTTTGTAAGGATGAGCTGAATTTGGAGTTAGCAGATAAAATGGTTTTTGATTTATTCGTTCAATAGGAATATCAAAAACATTACAGAACTCCGCAATTAAATCATCAATCTCATCTATATTATCAACTTTATTTATAAGAATTTGTTCCCCAAGATGTTCTGGTGGGTTATTAGTTCTAATATAAATTTTCCCGCCATGCATACCAGTTGCACAAAAGTCCCCAACAGGTGTTTCATCTTCACCTAGACCTAAAACAACAATTATTCCACCAGCTTGATATTCTCCAAGAAAGCTTCCCGCTTTTCCTCCAATAACAAGCTTTGGCACTTTATCTTCATAAGCCTTCATATGAATTCCTGCTCTATACCCAGCATTGTCACGCACAAATATCTTGCCACCACGCATTGAATATCCAGTGGCATCTCCAGCCGAACCATGCACATATATCAAACCTTCATCCATAGTGTCACCTGTTGCTTCCTGAACATTTCCATACACTTTAATAGTTGAGCCACTTAAATATGCAGCTAAAGCATTCCCTGGAGTTCCTTCTATTACAACTTCTTTTTCACTTAGTCCACTAGCAATATACCTCTGACCTATACAATTTTCAAGCTTAATAAATAGGTCGGGAGTTTGTTTTATTAATTTATTTAGTTCTTGAAAGTGCATTAAGTTTACTTTTATTTTCATGTTTTATTCCCCCACATATTTAATTCCTAAGATTTCAAGCTCTTTTTCATTAAGGCCAATCCCTCTAAGCATTAGTCGATTTCCTTTCAGTGCCTCAATTGAATTTATACCCATTCCACCCATCATATCAGTAATTTCATGCTCCCAAGCTTTTACAAGGTTCACAATTCTTTTATATCCTTTTTCGATATCTAAGCGTTTTACTAAGTCTGGGTTTTGAGTTGCAATTCCCCAGTTACAATTTCCTTGATGACAGCTTCTACACATATGGCAACCCAACGCTAACATTACACTAGTACCTATATAAACTGCATCCGCTCCCAAGGCAAGTGCTTTTACAATATCAGCACTATTTCTAATTCCTCCACTAGCAATTAAAGACACTGTATGTCTAATGCCCTCTTCTCTTAATCTTTGGTCAACACTCGCCAATGCCATTTCAATAGGAATTCCAACATTATCACGAATTCGTGTTGGAGTTGCCCCTGTTCCTCCTCTAAAACCATCTATTGAAATAATATCTGCTCCACTTCGTGCAATTCCACTAGCTATTGCCGAAACATTGTGCACTGCTGCTATTTTAACTATAATTGGCTTTTTGTAATCAGTTGCTTCTTTTAACGAGTATACTAATTGACGTAAATCTTCTATAGAATAAATATCATGGTGTGGTGCTGGCGAGATTGCATCTGCTCCTTCAGGTATCATACGTGTTTTTGAAATATCTCCAATGATTTTTTTTCCTGGAAGATGTCCTCCAATTCCAGGTTTTGCTCCCTGCCCCATTTTTATCTCAATAGCAACTCCAGCTTCTAAATACTCTTTGTGCACCCCAAACCGACCCGAAGCAACTTGAACTACTGTATTTCTACCATATTTGTACAAGTTTTTATGTAGCCCCCCTTCACCGGTGTTATATAAAATATCTAATTCTGTAGCTGCTCTTGCCAAACTTTCATGTGCATTATAACTTAGTGCCCCATATGACATAGCTGCAAACATAATAGGCACAGACAACTTTAATTGGGGAGGTTGAGTTGTAATAATTTTTCCATACTTATCTCTTTTTATACGAGCAGATTTTTTGCCAAGAAACGTCTTTGTCTCCATGGGTTCACGTAAAGGATCAATGGATGGATTAGTAACTTGAGAAGCATTAATAACCATTTTATCCCAAAAAATAGGGTATTTTTGTGGATTTCCCATTGATGAAAGTAATATTCCTCCACTGTTTGCTTGCCTATAAATATCTTCTAAATCAGCTTTTGTCCAATAGTTATTGTCTGTATATACATGATTAGATTTAACTATTTTCAAAGCTTTTTTTGGACATAATTCTACACACCTGTGACAATTTACACACTTTGCATCATCTGAACATAGTTCTTCATTTTCATAATAAAAAACTTCATTTGAACATTGATTCAGACACAAATTACAATTAATACATTTTTTTTCATTTCTTATAACTTCATAATTTGGATACATCTATTTTTCATCCCCCTCTTCATCATCTAATGTTATAATAACTGGCTCACCACCTGTTGGACTCCACAGTTTGTCAAGCTTTGGTTCAATAACTCTTATAGCACTTTCTTCACTAGCAAAATATACTCGGTCACGTCTTTCTCCCACCACCATTGAACGAAGTTTTAACCTATCATTCAAAGCCATTATTCCACCTTCAAACCCTACTAAAATGGAAAACGGTCCAGTAATAAGCAAACTAGAGTATTTATTCCTAAAGTAAGTTAGCAATTCTCTTTGTTCTTTCGGCATTCTATCGATATTCTTCCAAAAAGGTGCTGCAATAACTTGTGCTAACTCTTCAAAAGTAAGTTTATGTTTTCTATTTAAGAAATCGACAATATATGTTATAACTTCTGTGTCAGTTAACAAATTACATTTATACCCAAACATCTCAATATATCTTTTATTTGCATCATAAGAAGAAATCTCTCCATTGTGAACTACTGAATAGTTTAAAAGATTAAACGGATGTGAACCTCCCCACCATCCTGGGGTATTGGTTGGGTATCTTCCATGTGCTGTCCAACAATACCCTGCATATTCATCAAGTTTATAAAATTCTCCAAGGTCCTCAGGATATCCAAGCCCTTTAAATACCCCCATATTTTTTCCACTAGAAAAAATGTATGCTCCTTTTATAGTAGCATTAACTTTTATAACACATTGGGCAACATACTCATCTTCCCCTAATTCACTGGATTCCAACTTTGTTTCATAAGGATTTACAAAATATCTCCAAATATAAGGTTCTTTTTTTATTTTAGGATGCTTTCTGACAGGTATTTTAGATAGATTTATAACGTCAAAATGTTTATTTAGAAATTCCTCGCAGTTTTTAATATCTTCTAAAGTTTCATAAAACACATGAAAAGCATATAAGTCCTTGTACTCAGGATATATTCCATATCCTGCAAAACCACCTCCAAGTCCGTTTGAACGGTCGTGCATTACAGCTATAGATTTAATGATTTGATCGCCTTTTATACGTTCTCCAGACCTTGAAAATATCCCTGAAATAGCACAGCCTGATGGAATTCTAACTTCACCTTCTAATTTCATTTTCTTCCTCCTTTTAAAAAGTCTATTTCTAATTATATGACAAGACCTATTAATATAATGCAATTTTGACTTAATATTAATTATATATATATACAAGCTGTTGGATAATTCGCTTAGTACATTGGACCAACGAAGTTTCTTTTTATATTGAGCAAAATTTACTAGTAAGAGAAAACATATTAGGATATTTTGCTAGTTGTATTTTATTAGATATAGGTATACACTTTAATAGTTAAGCAATGCGAAAAAATAAGTAGCAAACACTAACAACATTAAAAAACTAAAATTAAAAAAAGTAAGATATTCTTCAAATATCAATATTAAGGAAAAACCATGGCCATGGACCTTAGTTTGA
>LJHD01000053.1 GCA_001983475.1 Candidatus Epulonipiscium fishelsonii
AAATTTTTATGAGAAGACTTTTTACTTCAGAATCAGTAACCGAAGGGCATCCAGATAAAATGGCAGATCAAATTTCAGATGCTGTTTTAGATGCAATTTATGAAAAAGATCCAATGGCAAGAGTAGCATGTGAAACCGCTGTTACTACTGGATTGGTACTAGTAATGGGTGAAATCACAACTAATTGTTATGTAGATATAAACAAAATTGCAAGAGAAACAATTAATCAGATTGGATATAATAATCCAGAATATGGTTTTGATGGAAATACTTGTGGAGTAATGGTTGCTTTAGATGAACAATCTCCAGATATTGCCCAAGGAGTTAATAAATCTTTGGAAACAAGACAAAGTAATGTTGATGATGATTATGGAGCTGGTGACCAAGGAATGATGTTTGGTTTTGCTTGTAATGAAACCGAAGAATTTATGCCAATGCCTATATCTCTTTCACATAGATTAACAAAGCGCTTATCAGAAGTTAGAAAAAATGGTGTGCTTTCGTATTTAAGACCAGATGGAAAAGCTCAAGTTACAGTTGAATATAAAAATGATGTTCCAACAAGAGTGGATTCCGTTGTTGTTTCTACTCAACATTCTGATGCTGTTACTCAAGAACAAATTTGTGAAGATATTATGGAGCATGTTATAAAAGTAGTTATACCACCAAATTTACTGGATGAAAATACTAAATATTATATTAATCCAACAGGAAGATTTGTAATTGGAGGCCCAGTTGGAGATGCAGGACTTACAGGAAGAAAAATTATTGTTGACACATATGGAGGATATGCGAGCCATGGAGGTGGTGCTTTTTCGGGTAAAGACCCAACAAAAGTAGATCGCTCTGGAGCTTATGCAGCAAGATATGTTGCTAAAAATATAGTGGCAGCAGAACTTGCTACAAAATGTGAAATTGAACTTGCGTATGCAATAGGTGTTGCAAAACCAGTTTCTATTTTAGTTAACACATATGGTACTGGTAAAATAAGTGATGAAAAATTAGTTGAAATAATAAATAAAGTGTTTGACTTAAGACCATCAGGGATAATTAATATGCTTGACTTAAGACGACCAATTTATAAACAAACAGCAGCATATGGACACTTTGGAAGAAGTGATATACAAGTTCCATGGGAAAAAACAGATAAAGTTAATGAACTAAAAGCTTGTTTATAGGATATAATTTAAGAGACAGAAAACTGTTACTTTTATAAGATATAAGTTTTCTGTCTCAATTTTTATAGAATTAAACTTAATTACATAAATTTGATATTGATGCAGGAACGAAGCTGTTTGTAAGTACATTTACATAGAATACTAAAGGCGATTATTCAGGGTAACGCTCATTAAACAAATAGATAGGTTGTTGAATAAATAAGTAAAGAAACATTAAAATTTAATATAATAGATGCAAGACTATAAAAATCAACTGTACAAGTTGTTGGACTTTTTCTATTATTTATTGGTTGCAACACTATATAAAGGATAGTACTCTACCTTTTATGAAAAAAATATGTATTATTTAAAAGCTAAACAAATTGTTCAACAAGCTATTAGTAATAAAATATTTAACTGGCACAATGGGTAAGATGCTACTAATGTTTTCAAACTAAAATACTTGATAATTTTTTGTATGTATAGTATATTTATAAAAGTATAAACAATTTTATAAATATTTTTATTTTGTATAAATAATAAATATCACAAAATAAATTTTAAGGAGATTAACAATGAGTCAAAAAATTAGAAAAAGTATTGCACTAATGTTGGGGACGGCAATTATATCTATGCCTATGCCAACTTATGCGTCAGGTTTTTTGAATATAGTTATAACAGCAGATCCAAAGCTTGAGTCGCCTGCTGTTGAACCAGAAATTTCAGAGTCTGAGGCGCCTGTTGCTGAACCAGAGATTATAGAGCCTGAACCACCTGTTGTTGAACCGCCTATTGTTGAACTGCCTGTTGTTAGTGAGGAACTAGATTTAGAAACATTTGGTCAAACTAAAATACAAAAAATAACAAAAAATAATATGGATATGTTGAATGATGAGGTATCAAGTATTTCAAGATATGCCTTTGTGCCAAAACGTGTTATATTTGAAGAAGACGATATTTTATATGTAGTTGATGTAGCCAGCATAAATAAAACAATTCCTGTTACAGACTCAGAAACAAACTATACTCATCAAATAGATAATTGGATTGACCATGCAGTTATTATTGATGGATTTAATGTACATAATTTAGAGAAAGTTTCATCACAAGAAATACCATTGAAATTACCTATATTTGCTGGTTTTCATGCGGGTGAAGATTTTAATTTTATACTTTCAGGACAAAGTCAAGAAAAAAATATGACAATTGCAAACGGAGTACCAAAAGAATCTTGGGAAGAAGATTTAAATTTAGAAATAATCAGGGTAGATAAGTTTAGTAAGGAATTTAATCGTTTAGGAAGCACTAGGATTAATTCTGCAAATATATTTACAGTAAGTCCATTTGAATCTGGAACTACTTCAATGGTAACAAATGGAAATAACTTAATAATTCATTCAGGAAGAGAGATGCTTGAAAATAAAGATGATGGAATAAATCATCAAGCACAACTTACTATAGATATAGACATAGACACTATGACACATACTAATCCTTTAAAAAATTGGAACCAACCAAATTATGTAAGTCATTCATTTAATCAATTTGCAAAATATGATGGAGATCAACCTATTTTATTAGATTTAGGAGATGCTTATCCAAGGTCGGTAGTTATTACAAAATATGGAAAGCCAGATGCTGAAGAGTCTTGGAGATATGAAACTATAGATGCATTTAAAATTCCAGGAACAATTGGTGCAAACCAAACAGGAGTGACTGTTGGAGGTTTTGAAATTTCTGAAAATAATTATTTAACAGCAATTAATGCAATTAACTATGACTTAGCTACAGGATTTAATAGTTATGAAATTGAAGGATTAACAAAAGAAGAACGTGACATCATAATATTAGTTACAAATAAGGAAAATGAAGAAACTCAGGAAGTAAAGCTTACAGACTATGAAGATACAAATACATTAGGTGGCACACCAAAGCTTGTTTCTATTGGTAACAACCAATTTATGGTGTTATGGAATGAATTTACAGGATGTATATATAAGAAAAATGTATTTGGACAATTTGAAATAACTATTAAGGGACAAAATTTAAAATATGTTATTATTGATGAAAATGGTACAAAGTTAAGCGAAATTAAAACATTTACTGAAGGGAAGTTATCTCAATATGTTCAACCTATAAAAATAGGAAATAAAGTTGTGTGGGTTGCAGGAGAAAACTACTATTCAATTTTCTTAAATTAACTATATTATCAATAAAAACAAGAAAAAAGACCTGTGGACTTTTCTCTTGTTTTAAGTAGAAGACTTTAACCACTATGGTTAAGGTCTTTTTCCTTACAGATGAATTAAAATGACATTAAAGTATGCTACGAATGAATAATAATAATTAAGTACATTTATAAATTAAAAAATGGAGGAAATTTATGACAGTATTCAGAAAACTGGGACAATTTAAAAGAAGATTTGCTAGAAAGAAAAAAGTAGCTAAAAAATATAATGCAAGAAAAATAGGGGAAATTAAAAAAAGGTCAAAATGGAGAAAAAAGAGATTTATAAAAAATATGAAAAAATCGACTAAAAAAACAAATAAAAAGTTTAAGAAACGTATTAAAGAAAAAATTAAGAGTATGTTAAAGAAAAGAAATGAAGTTTATAAAGAAAAGAAAGCTATGCTACCTTCTGCAGAAGATACCATGAATTCTAGAAAGGAAACGAAAAAAACAAAAGATTTATTATCAAAACGCAGATTAGCTTCATCCAATAATGAACCTATATCAATGTCTACACATATAAATGCGCCATCTAAAATTAAGTAGATAAAGAAGTAGATTTTTTATAGCAGTTAATAACTGAGTGAACTTTGTATTTAAATATAAAATTTGTAAGGAGTAGCTGTACTTATAAAAGTATAACTACTCCTTTCTATTAACCAGTAGTGCTAGTCAAATGTTAGATGTACTTATAAGCTGGAGCACTTTTTTAAGGGTTGGAGAGTGAAACTCCCCATGAATGCTGTTTATAATCTCTTCAAAAAATTAAAATCTTGGATAATAGACAAAAAGTATTGTTAATTTATCCTAAACATAGTGTTACATTATTAATAATCGTACATTTGAGACTATAAACAGGTTATATAAATGTTAAAATTAAATTATGTATGGTTCATGACAAGTGGACTAAAAAGGCCTAAATAAATTTTAAGCCTTTTTCTAGCACAAAAAAATATTTTGAGCTGGATTATGCAAGTTAACAATGGACTTTTAAGACAGAAAGTAGCTCCTAAACAAAAGCATGGATTGAATCAAGCATTAGAAGTTTATAAAGAATCGAGGATTCCAGGCAGAAAGTAGCTCCAATAAAATTAGGAATTTCAGTTAGAGTGTGGTTTCTAAATAAAAGCAGGGGTTGAATCAAGCATTAGAAGTTTAAATAAAGAATCGAGGATTCCAGGCAGAAAGTAGCTCCAATAAAATTAGGGATTCCGTTTAGAATTAAAGGATTGAATAAAAAATTAGGAATTTCAATTAGAGTGTGGTTTCTAAATAAAAGCAGGGGTTGAATCAAGCGTTAGAAGTTTAAATAAAGAATTAGGGGTTTCAGTTAGACAGCAGCTCCAATAAAATTGGGGATTCCGCTTAGAATTAAAGGATTGAATAAAGAATTAGGGGTTTCAGTTAGAAAGTAGCTCCAATAAAATTGGGGATTCCGCTCAGAATTAAAGGGTTGAATAAAGAATTAGGGGTTTCAGACATAAAGCAGTTACTAAATAAAATCAGGGGTTCTAGTCAAAATTCATATCATAAATCAAATTGGGGATTCCATATAGAAGTAAAAGTTTGAATAAAAGATTAGGGGTTCCAGTCAAAATTCATATCATAAAATAAATCAGGTTTTCTATCTATCTTATTTTTCAGCATC
The DNA here is from genome assembly GCA_001983475.1 of Candidatus Epulonipiscium fishelsonii. Classification (GTDB taxonomy): domain Bacteria; phylum Bacillota; class Clostridia; order Lachnospirales; family Cellulosilyticaceae; genus Epulopiscium_A. The sequence continues at coordinate 5,036 of LJHD01000053.1, forward strand.
ATTTATAGATTTATTAAAAAATAAGAGAAAAAGCCATTTGGTATTTTTTCTTTATCGTGGTTATTTATACATATGAAATTTCTGAGTGAAGAATATTTGTTTGTGCAAATTATAAATAAATGAATTTATTCAGATTAATTAGAGATAAAAACTCAAAGGTTTTTCAGCTTTAGTTGCATAAATATTCAGTGCGCTATAAGTACTATGAATAATATAAAAAGACAGGCGTTTATATGTATATCATTATGCTATTGTGACTAATGCACTGGTGATGTAGAGTTACTTAAAAAAAAGATTTTGTTTAGTATATATAGCTATATATATAAGGATAGTATTCCATTTTTTCATAGTTAAAATTTTGGATATGCCTTGAATACTTGTGTATTTTTGCTATACTTTAAATGTAAGTTAAAAACTTATAATTTAAAAAAATAAAATATTATATGGAGGAATAAAATGGAATTAAAAATTACTGCTACTGCTGGAACATTAGAATCCAGCGATATTCAAATTATTCTTGAACCATCAGATGGTGGGATAGAGATAGAACTAGAAAGCACTGTCAAAGCACAATTTGGAGAACAAATTGAAAAAGTAATAAAAGGTACTCTAAGAAGTATGGATGTGAGAGACGCAAAAGTAACTGCAAATGATAAAGGAGCTATTGACCCTGTAATAATAAGCAGAATGCAAACAGCTATTTATCGAAGTGCGCAAAATACAAACTATAAATGGGTATAAGAGGGGAGCAATAAAATGAAATTAAGACGTTCGATGTTATTTTTACCAGCTAACAATCCTGCACTTATAAGAGATGTGCATATATACAAACCAGACTCAGTTATGTTTGACCTTGAAGATGCTATTGCTCTTAAAGAAAAAGATGCAGCACGTATTTTAATTCACAATATGTTAAAAATATTAAAAGATATATATAAAGAACTAGGGATAGAAACAGTGGTTCGTGTAAATAGCCTTGCTACAAAATTTTGGAGGCAAGACGTAGAGGCTGTTGTATCTGCAGGAGTGGATGTTGTAAGGTTGCCTATGACTGAGGAAGCAGAAGATGTATTTACTCTTGTAGAAAAAATTGAAGAAGTAGAAAAGAAATGTGGGCGTGAAATTGGATCAACAAAAATTATGGTTGCTATTGAAACTGCTTTAGGGGTAATGAATAGTTTTGAAATAGCTAAAACTTCAAGAAAAACAAAACGTTTAATTGCTATGGCAATAAGTGGAGAAGATTTTGTTACTAGTATGAAAACGTCTCGTTCGAATACTGGGGATGAATTATTTGTAGCACGTGGTATGGTAGCTATGGCAGCAAGGTCATGTGGTCTTGAAGTATTAGACACTGTATATGCAGATGTTAATAATGATGAAGGTTTCTTAAAAGAAGCGAATTTAATTAAAACTATGGGATTTGGTGGAAAATCACTAATACATCCAAGACAAGTTGAGCTTATTCATTCAGTATTTGCACCTACTGAAAAAGAAATTGCACATGCGAAAAAAGTTGTTGCTGCTACAAGAGAAGCTTTGTCTAAAAACTTAGGAGTATTTACTGTAGATGGTCGAATGGTTGATGGACCAATTATTGATCGTGCAAGACGAGTACTTCAATTGGCAGCTGCAGTAAAATTAATAAGCGAGGAGGAAGCAAAATAATGGGTAGAGTAGATAAAAATTTATTAAAAAATATAAAAGGGTTTGAAAATAAAAAAATATATGATAAGCCCTATACTTATCTTGGTAAAAATGAAGTTAAATCGAAAAGTTCTAATTTAAAAGACCATGTTAAAAGAAGTAAAATTGTAGATTCGATAGAAGAGGTTATTAAGAAAACTGGCTTGAAGGATGGAATGACAATTTCTTTTGGTCATCATTTTAGAAATGGTGATAAAACTTTAATGCTAGTGGTAGAAGTAATTTCTAAAATGGGAATTAAAAATATACGTATAGCATCAAGCTCACTAACTTCAGGACATGATGGATTAGTTGAATATATTAAAGATGGAACAGTTAATAGACTTGAAACAAGCGGTATACGTACAAAACTTGCAAAAGCTGTTTCAGAGGGAATAATGGGGGAACACCCAGTAGTTATTCGTTCACATGGAGGCCGTGCAAGAGCAATTGCTTCAGGAGATTTAAAAATAGATGTTGCATTTTTAGGAGTTCCTTCGTCTGATTGTATGGGTAATGCAAATGGGGTTAATGGCAAAGCGCCTTGTGGAGCGTTAGGATATGCAATGGTAGATGCACAATATGCAGATCAAGTTGTAATTTTAACAGATTGCCTTGCTGAATATCCAAACTATCCTCAAAGTATAAATCAAACACAAGTTGATTATGTTGTAGTTGTTGAAGAGGTTGGAGATCCAAAAGGAATTATGACAGGAGCAACAAGAGCAGTAAGTAATCCAAAAGAGTTACTTCTGGCTAAAAGCGTAGTGGAAGTAATGAAAGCTAGTGGGTATTTTGTTGATGGATTTTCCATGCAAACAGGTTCAGGTGGGGCTGCTCTTGCTGTTAATAAATTTATTAAAGATGAGCTAATTAAACAAGATATTAAATTAGGGTTTGCTTTGGGAGGCCTAACTTCTCCGATGTGTGCAATGTTAGAAGAAGGATATGTAGCTAAAATTTTGGATACTCAATCTTTTGATCAAGTTGCAGGTGAATCGTTAAAAGCAAATGAAAACCATATTGAAATCAGTGCTGAATATTATGCTTCAATAGGAACCTCTTCAGCAGTAAATAAACTAGATTTTGTTATCCTTTCGGCACTAGAAATTGATACAGATTTTAATGTAAATGTAATTTCAGGTTCTGATGGAATTATCCGTGCTGCATCTGGTGGGCATAGTGATACAGCTGCTATGGCTAAGGTATCAATAATAGTTGCGCCTTTGACACGTGGAAGAATTGCTACAATTATCGATAAAGTAACAACACTTGTTACTCCTGGTGAAACAATAGATGTTGTTGTTACTGATTATGGAACAATTGTAAATCCAAATCGAACAGATTTAATTGAAAAATTAACCAAATCGGGAATTAAATTAATTACAATGAAAAAAGCTCGTGAAATTGCAACGAAATTAGTTGGTATACCAACACCAATTGAATTTGATGACCAAATTGTAGCAATTGTTGAATATAGGGACGGAACAGTAATTGATGTTATAAAGAAAACTAAAACAAAATAACAAGCCATGTGGTTCCTAAATTAATTATAATGAAGTAAGAAAAAAGATAAAAGGCAAATGTTCTTTTATCTTTTTTCTAGAGTTAAATTATAATCAGAAATGTTTTTGTTTGAGCTGCACCAGATGTAAGTTTAAAGCTTTAAAGAGTATGAATAGGTTATTATGGTGGTGGTAACTTTGATTGGAATTAAAAATCAAAGGAGTTAGAAATAAATGGAAGGAGATTGTTATGTTTTATAATGTAGAAGACATATCAACAGAAAGAGAAAAATTGGAAGTAGAAAAGTTTTTAGAGAGATTTCAACTTAGATATGAGGAAGTGGATGACACAATTATTTTAAGAGATAATGGAAAGATAATTGCAACGTGTTCAAAGCTTGGTAATGTTTTAAAATGTTTTGCAGTAGATGAGGAATATCAGGGGTTGGGGCTTACAAACATTTTAGTATCAAATATGACTGATAGATTGCATGAACAAAATATTTTTCATCACTTTATATTTACTAAACCAGAAAGTACATATTTATTTGAAAATTTAGCCTATAAAAATATTTACACAACAGATAAAGTAGCATTATTAGAGACAGGCAACCAAAATATTAATAAGTATTTAAAGCAAATTTGTACAAAGTACAATATTGATAAAGAGAAAGAATATACAGCAATTGTGATGAATTGTAATCCATTTACATTGGGGCATAGATATTTAATTGAAACAGCAAGTCAAGAAAATGAAAATGTTATAGTTTTTGTAGTAGAAGAAGATAAATCTAAATTTAGTTTTAAAGATAGAATAGAGCTGGTAAAAAAAGGAACTGCTGATTTAAGTAATGTAAATGTTATCCCGGCAGGAAAGTACATAATCTCTATGGCAACTTTTCCAAGTTATTTCTTAAAAAAAGAAGATGATATATTAAAAGTTTACACAGAGTTAGATTGTAATATATTTGGGAAATATTTTGCAAGGGAAATGGGAATTACTAAGAGATATATGGGAAATGAACCTACTTGTAAAGTAACTAGTATATATAACTTTTCTATGGCAAAAGTTTTACCAAAATATGGTTTGGAAATAAAAGTTATTGAGCGTAAACAAATTGGAAACGAAGTTATAAGTGCCTCAAGAGTTAGGGATTTATTGGAAAAAAGAGAATTTGACCAAATTAAAGAAATAGTACCTAAAACAACATATGATTTTTTGGTTAAATATAAGGAGAAACATTTATGATAGAAAAATTTTTGTTAAGTCGAGAAGAACGAGTTAATTATCAAATATCCTTGTTAAACAAATATCCAACAAAAACTTTAGTTACTGTAAAAATAAATTATCCAGGTTTAAATAAATCAAATTTTGTAAATGACCAAATAATTAAAATAATTTGTGACCAAATATTACTTTATTATAAGCCTGAAATTGTGCACTATGAATATTACAATTCACCTGAAGGTGTAATATATCATTTTATATTTGATATGAATTTTGAAAATATAAAGAAAGCTATGATTGCAATTGAAGAAAAACATATCTTGGGTAGATGTGTTGATATTGACGTTTATAAATTAGAAGGAACGGCAGTTTCTGTTTCGAGGACGCAGTTTACACTGCCTCCTCGAAAATGCTTTATATGTGATGAAGACGCTAGAATTTGTTCAAGAAAGCAAGAACATTCGTTGGAAACCATTGAAAATTACTTTAATGAATTATATATGAAATATATTGATACTAGATCAAATATAGAAAATAAGTGTAATCAATTGTCGTTAATTGCTTGTAAAGCACTTATATGCGAAGTTTCAACTTATCCATCTTTCGGCTTAGTTTCTCCTCTTTCAAGTGGTGCACATGATGATATGGATTATTATACTTTTTTAAATAGTACTTTTGAAATAACTCCATATTTTAAACAAATGGCGATAACAGGATATACTTTTGTTGATACCGAGCGAATTTTTAATATAATAAGAGATATAGGGATTGAATGTGAAAACAAAATGTATGAAGCTACTAAAGGAGCAAACACTCATAAAGGATTAATATTTTTGATGGGTGTTTGTATAACTAGCTTAACAAATAATATGTATTATAACGAAAACTTTGAAAATGTTCAAAACATTATAAAAGCTATGGTTGTTAATATACTGGATGATTTTAAAACTGTTGATTCGAAAGATACGCTTACTCATGGAGAGCAATTATATTTAAAAAATGGATTTACGGGAATTCGTGGACAAGTCAAAGATGGTTTAGACATTATTTTTTCACATATTATAAAATTGTATGAACATAATGATTTACCTGAAAGAGAGCGTAATGTACAAATTTTAATTGAACTTATGGCTCAAGTGGAAGATAGCACTGTTATTTATAGACATAATCTCCCTATTTTGAAACAAGTACAACAAGATGCAAAGAAATTATTGAAAATGGGAGGAATATCAACACAAACAGGAAGAGACTTTATTAAAAAACTTGAAGAACATTATATTGAAAATAAAATAAGTTCTGGTGGTTGTGCAGATTTGTTAGCTATCAGTATATTTTTACTAGAGATAAAGAAAAAATTTTATTAATGCATATAAGAATTGAAAAAAGAGGAATAGGGTAAAATGGATAATTTTGTAATAGAAACATTTAATATTTTGCATAATATGCCTGAGATTGGATTTAAAGAAATAAAAACTTCACAGTTTTTAGCTAGTGAATTGGAAAGTTATGGTTATACAGTGACTAGGAATATTGGAACAACAGGGGTTTTAGGAGTGCTTGATAGTGGAGTACCTGGAAATAAATTTTGTTTAAGAGCAGACATGGATGCATTACCATTTAAAAAAGATGGTAATGATATATATGTTCATGCTTGTGGACATGATGCTAATTCAGCGATGGTTCTTACTGCTGCAAGAGAGATTGCAAAGAAGGGAATAAAAAGTGGGAAACTATTTATACTGTTTCAACAAGCTGAAGAAAAAGTGGGAAGTATACAAATGATTGAAACAGGAAAGTTAGATGAAATTGAAAAAATGGTAGGAATTCACTTAAGACCGATTAGTGAAGCAATATTAGGAGAAGTAATTAGCGGATTGTCTCATAGTGCATCTTATTTTATAAATATAGAAGTAGAAGGATTGACAGCCCATGCAGCACGTGCTTATTTAGGGGTTAATGCACTAGAAGTTTGTGTTAATATTATAAATTCTGTTAACGCTATAAAAGAAGATGTAAATATACCTTATTCTGTCAAAGCTACTCAAATAAAAACTATTGGTAACCCTAAAAATAGTATACCAAATAAATGTATAATAAACTTTGATGTTAGAGGTAGTAATAATATAGTTGCCGAAAGCATAATTGAAAAAGTAAAAAAGATAGCATATTTAACCGCTGATATGGCGGGAGCTAATATATTAAATATATCTATTGAAGGTGTACCAGCTGGAGATTTATCATCAGAGTTAATACCAATTATAGAAAGTTCTATAGCTGAACTATCTCTTAAGTCTTTAGGAGTTAAAAATACAAGCGGAGGTGAAGATATACATTACTTTTCCAAGCTAAAAGGGATAAAGATAGGATATATAGGGCTAGGGGCAGATGTACAGAATGGTCTTCATACTGAAAATATGAGTTTTGATAAATCCGCTTTGCCTTTAGGAGTAAAGGTACTTTTAGCCGTTGTTGATAAAGAGATAGGAATTGCTTAGGTATAAAGTTGAGTTTATGGCGAAGTCCCGAGTGGGGTCATATGCCCCACTCGTTTTAAAAAGTAGTACGTAAATTATAGTGGTGCAGGAGTGAAACTCCCAACACCTAACTAGTAAGAAAATTTAGCTAATTGAGCTTTTAGATGTTCTGCTTCTCCAGCTAATTCTTGGCTAACAGCCACATTTTGTTCTGATATAGCAGAGCTGCCTTCAACTTTAGTAGCTAAAGTAGAAGTACCATCAACTAATTGTTCTATAAATAGTTTTTGATTTTTGCTATTATTTTTAATAATAGTAGCTGCTTGTGAAGTTTGTTCTATTGAAGTAATAATATCATTAAAAGCAACAGAAGTTACATCAACTATTTTTTCGCCTTTTTGAACCATTTGTAGACTAGATGTAATCATATCATTAATTTCATTAACTACTTCACTTGTTTTATTTGCTAAGTCTCTAACTTCACTTGCTACAACAGCAAATCCTTTTCCTGCTTCTCCAACACGAGCGGATTCAATAGCAGCATTTAAAGCTAATATATTTGTTTGTTGAGATAAACCATCAATAATCATAATAACTTCAGAAATTTTTCTAGTGGTAGAGCTTATATTTTTCATTGAAGTTACCATGTTGTTCATTGCTTCTTTTCCTATTTCAGCTTTTCCATTCATTTCGGTAACAATTACATCAGTTTGAGAAACTGCTTCCATATTTTCAATAATATTTTCTGCAATTTCATTGGTATTGTATTTAAATTCTTCTATCAAAGTAACTTGTTCCATAGCATATTGAGCAAGATGCTCTGCAGATGTAGCAATTTCCATAGCACCATGACTAACTTCGTTAGCAGACATAGTAGTATTTTTTAATAAATCTTTTAAAGAATGTGATATCTTTTGCATTGAAACTTGCATAGGTTTAAAATCACCAATATAGTCTTGATGAGATTCATAAGCAAAATTACCTAAAGCAAATTCACTTAACATATCAGAAATATCACTAATATAATTTTTAAGTACGTTTGAAATAGTTGATGCTGAATTTGCAAGTGTATCTATTTCTTGAGACTTTCTTGAAATATGTGATATATCAATGTTTAAATCACCATATTCAATATTTTTTAATAAATTTGATATAGCAGTAATTGGTTTTATGTATTTTTTGTTAAATATATCAATAGATATATATATCAATACAAAGGAAGCTATAATAATTACAGATAATTTAAATATTTCAAATGAAATTTTACTTGTAACATGTCTTGATGGATAATTAGAAATTATGTTCCAATTTGTGTTTTCAACAGGATGTAATGTGCTATATACTCTTTCTCCTGCTGATGTTGTTAACATATGTATTGATTCTTTAGGTGAAGCTAATAATTCTTGATATGTGCCACCTATTTCATTTAAAGTAGTAATTTTATCTTTAGTTGGATTAAATGCAGTTGGATGAACTAAAATTTCTTCTTGATCACTAACGATAAAGACGAAACTGCCGTCAGACATAGAATATTCACCAATCATCGCTGTAATATCATCTAACAAAAATTCACAATTTAATACACCGATTAAATTTCCATTATTGTCTTTAACTGTTCTTGAAACAGTTAAATTCATGGATTGGGTACCTAAGGAATAATATGGCTCTCCATAAGCAACTTCTCCATTAGCTTCGACTGCACTTTTATACCAAGCTCTTTCAAAAACTACATAATTTGTAGGTAAACTGATATAAAAATCTGTAGAAATTAAATCTTTGTTTGTTTCACGGCCAAATACAATAGAAACCAAGGATGTACTATCTGCACCTTTTTTTTGCGCTATTAAATATTCAGAGAATTTTTTATTATCCTGAGGAATACCATTAAATTCTAACTCATTGGCCATCGCAGAAACGAGTGCACCTTTTTTTTCTAACCATTTTTCAAATTTTTCAACACTAATTTTTGCAGTCATACTTACATATTCTTCTGCTTCGTTATTTAATAAGCTATTTATATTAACAAGTTCTAAACAACTGATTGTAAGTAAAACTATACTAATTAAAATGCTGAAAATTATTTGAATTTTTTTTGATAACGTTTGCTTCATAAAATATTTTCCTTTCTGTATTATATTCTTCTATATATATATCGTACATAATATCAAATTACGATATACATTTGTTTTTGTCAAAAAAAACCATTTATTTTGTTTTTTAATATATGATAAATTATAAATAAAAAAAAACAAACCTAATATATAAATATATTGACTTTAATAAAATGATTTGGTAAGATAATATCTAACTTTAAATTATTTTTTTGAAAAACTATTTAAAATGAATATGGAGGAAATGGATTATGAGGAAATATTTTGCATTAATTGCTATAACTTGTTTAACAGGAGGTGTATTTGTTGGTTGTTCAGGAGAAGAAGAAACATCATCAAATGGTGTTAAAGAAATTACTATTCCACATTATAAAATTGGGCAAAATGTGGGAGCAAAGTTTTTCTTACCACAAGTGGAAAGATTTAATACGTTGTACGCTGAGAAATATAAAATAAATATTGAAGAGTTACCTCAAGATGGTTACAACGATAAAATTAAACAACTAGCCCAACAGAACAAATTGCCAGCGCTAGTCGAAGCAGGTGATCTTGATTGGATTAACAGTTACATAATTCCAAATAAAAAGTATTATGACCTGTCAGAATTTATTTCTTCAAATGAATATCTGAGCGATGTTGTAATTAAAGAATCTTTGCAATATAACACCCAAGAAGATGGGTCTGTTTCAACTTTTCCAAGAACATCCACTAGACCTATTGGCCTATTTTACAATTCAACTTTATATACCCCAGATAAACCTATAAAAGATATGTCTATAGACGAATTTGTTCAAAGCTTGGAAGATAATAAACTTGCTTTTATGACAGGAGAAAACGCTTGGACAACAATGTTATTTTACACTAGCTTAATTGCAAACGAAGAAGGAGGCATCGATTTATTAAACTCTGGAATAAAAAATAGAATTACAGATTTTAATAATGATGTCTTTATAAATGCTACTACTAAGTTGCAAGAAATTGCTATGAGATATGGTAGTTCTAATATGCTGGGTGCTGTATATGCAGATGCAGCCAATTCTTTTATGAGTAAGAACGCTGCTATTATTTTCAATGGAAGTTGGATGGGTGGAGATTTTGAACAAAGTAGTGCTGATAAATGGAGCAATGGATTTGACGGAACACAAGTTGTTAGTGATATTTACCCTGGTGATGTGGCAGTTGATAATGTTCAAGCAATTGGTTGGTGGATACCAGAAGGGTTGCCTGAAGATGAACTTGAGGTTGCTCTTGCATTTTTAGAATTTATTAATACTCCTGAAGAACTGGAAGCCTATGTGCTGCAAGAGGGTGGAGTGATACCAAACTTAGAAATGTCTGAGGAGTTTAAAGAAAAACAAAAAGAACTAGTACTACTTAATCAATTAAATTCTTCTGTTGACTCTGAAACTAATATTGTTCCTGCTTTTGAACATGTTGTACATAACTCTATAGCACAAGAAGAATTTGGAAAATTATTACCAAAACTGTTTGATGGGTCAATTACTCCAGAGGAATTTTGTGCAACACTGACTGAAAAAGCACAAAGTATTGAATAACAACACTTTATTTATAGAAAGTACGGGGGGCATACTTTGCTCCCATAATAACGAGTGCTATCCTTTATATAATAGTATTAAAAAAATTTTAAGGGAGGAGTTAAATGTCTAAAAATCGTAACTTAAAATGGATTTATTTATTTTTAGCACCATCACTTATTATATTTGCAATGTTTTATCTTGTACCAATTGTAACCCTATTTTCAACAAGTCTAACTAAATGGGATGGATTTAATGCACCAGCATTTATTGGGCTTGACAACTATATCAAGTTGTTTACACAAGACAGTTTTCTTATTTCGCTCAAAAATTTAGTATATTGGGGAATAATAGCAGGAACCTTGCATGTGGGGTTTGCTGTGGTTATAGCATTTTTATTACATAAGAAACCTTTTGGATGGAAATTTGTTAGAAGTGTATATATGATACCGAATATAATTTCAGTGGCAGCATGGGCTATGATTTATAGATTTTTCTTTAACAATGAGTTTGGAGTATTAAACAACTTAATAAGGAAAATTAATCCAGATTTTAATGTAAATTGGTTTTTTGAGTCACCATTTGCATTTTGGGCAATAACACTAACATGGTTATTTTATGGGGTCATTGTAACATTGATTGTGTTTAATGAACTTATGTCAATTTCTCCAGACATACATGAAGCAGCAAAAATTGATGGAGCAAATGAAAGGCAAATAACAACAAAGATAAATTTGCCTTTGTGTAAAAATGCAATTGCGACAGGGATAATTCTTTCAATAACGTCACGAATTGCTATGTATGAAACAATAGCACTGACCACAAGGGGAGGCCCGGGGGATGATACAATGAATATACCAATTATCCTAGTAAATGCAATAAATGATATGAACTATGGGTATGCGAATGCTTCAGCTGTTATGATGTTTTTATTTGGCATAATGGTGTTGGTTATAATTAACAAGCTTTTTGGCATTAATAAAGAACAGTAAGGGGGAAAAAATTTGAAAAAAATTGGTATGTATGCAATGTTACTATTTGTAGTAATTATTTCGGTTTTTCCCATAATATGGGTAATTATTTCTTCTTTTAAAACAAATGCTGAAATATTGAGCAATCCTTTTTCTTTGCCAACGTCTATTAACTTTGATGCATATATAGAAGTATTTGAACAATATGATATGATGTTATATACTTGGAACTCATTTATAATATCTACAATAGCTTCTTTGATAGCTTTATTGTGTTTTGCAATGGGAGCGTATGTTATTGCAAAATATAATTTTAAAGGAAAAAATTTATTTTATGCTTTGTTTACTTTAACTTTATTAGTGCCAGGACACACAAAGGCACAACCAATTTTTTCTTTAATTATGAACTTGGATTTATATGATAAAAAAGCGGGATTAATCTTGGTTTATATCTCGGCAGGAATGGCTATATCAATGTTTATTTTAAGAAACACATTTTTAACTATCCCAAAGGAACTAAATGAAGCAGCAGAAATAGATGGAGCAAGTTTTCTAAGGATATTTTTTACTATAAATTTACCACTAGCCAAACCAGGGCTTGCAACCGCAGGTATTCTGATGTTTCTTAATAATTGGAACGAATATTTTTATGCAATGCTTTTAACTAGTTCAAATAGCAATAGAACTTTGCCTTTGGCTCTAAGTTTCTTTAATGAAGCTTTTTCGTATGATTATACTAAAATGTTTGCTGCTTTAACCATTGCCATTGTTCCAGGGATAATAATATATTCTTTTGCACAAGAGCAAGTGCAGCAAAGTGTCGCAGCCACAGGCATCAAAGGCTAAGACAAATAAAAACAACAGAAGTTGAGCAAAAAGCCTCCCTTTATATTTTGAGGGAGGCTTAAAACTTTATTTTACATTTTTAATTATGTCAAATATTGTTCCTGGTTCACCAGAAATAAGAATAATTGAGCCTGGAGTTAATTCAACAATTTTTTCCGGCTCTAAAACAGAACTGTATATACAAATTTGGTTTGGATTATATATTGAATAAGTTCCAGGACCATTTATATTTACCTGCACATTTTTATCATTTTCAGAAGATTTAAAATATTGACAATACCCATCGTCTCCTATTATATAAGTACCATCTAATAAATCTTTAATACCTTTTTCTTCAATGTAAGTATTTGCATTAGTTTTAAGGTACTCTATACCATCTTTATCATAAAACTCTAAATCTATTGCACCTCGGCCTAGCATTGGAATTTGAATTGTACTTTCTAAATTATTTTCATCCATTATTTTTAAGCCGAATATATACCCAGCAGGTAAAATTTCATTTGGTAATACTATACTTGGTATCCCTTGAGTATTAGCTATGACATCATAATGAAAAGCTAGTGGATAGTATATTTTACCTAATCTTTGTACCCAAACTTTTTCTATTGGTTCTGGTAAAGGATTTGGTTTTATTTGCTGGTATTGATATTGATTAGATTTTATTGCAAAATTAAAAGGATCAAGGCCTTTCATTATGCTTTTAAAATTTATATAAGTATTTCCGTTATCTTCATCAACAAATTGCAAAGTTAGTGTATTAGATTTATCAGCTTTAAATATACCATTTCCTTGATATATAAATGTTTGTGTAGCAAAGTCTGGATTTTCAGGCTTGCTTAATTCTACTCTATCACCTTTTACATCTATTTTTATTGAATCCATTATATTAGAATATATACCATTATATTTAGAGAAATTAATGGGGACTTTTATTGACTCCATTAATGGGATTATTTTAGGAATTTTTGGAGGCTGCATTTTTCCATCTTTTACTAATTCATCAATAAGCATTTGCGCTCCCATAAACATATCAAGAGTACTAGAGCCACCAACACTAAGTACTGCAACAGCCATATCATATTCTGGAACTGCAAGCAAACTTGCATGGCTTAAACTCAAATCTCCTCCTTTAAACAACACTTTAATACCAGCTTCATCAAAAGGCTGCAATGCAACTGAGTCCCAACCTAGTCCATATTCAACTGAATTTTTTCCGCCATCAGGCCATATTCCGTTTAGATATTCTGCAGATGTAGTTAAATTAATAGAATCTTGTTTTAATATACCTTCATTTAAAAATATTTCAGCAAATTTACATATATCTTCTGCTGTAGAAAATATTCCAGCAGCTCCAATTCCGTTAGCAATCTCTATAGGGAAATCTAAAATCTTTTCGCCTTGATAGAATTCTTCTATTGTAGAAGGTGCACCTGAGCGTGCAATTTGCATCATATTAAAATCATCTTTTGGAGTTTTTGTGTTCTCTAGCCCTAAAGGCTGTGTTATATATTTATAAAGATATTCTGTATATGGTAAACCACTAACTCTTTCTATTAATATTTCCGCAAGACCAAATCCCGTGTTGGAATACACAGAAAATTCACCTGGGTCTGCATTTAGTCTAGCTGTTTTTAAACTGTTTAATAAATTGTCATGATATCTACTATCATTATTCTCAACTAGAATTGCATCTGGAAAGTTTCCTTCTATAAGCCCTGAAGAATGGTTTAGTAACATTCTTACAGTAATATCTTTGTAACGATCATCTTCCATTACAAAATCTGGAATATATTTATAGACTGGCTCGTCTAATTCAAGTTTTCCATCTTCTATTAAATTCAGAATCATAGCAGTTGTAAACATTTTACTTATTGAACCTATTGCATATATATCTTCTGTATTAACCAAAGTGTTTTGTTCTAAGCTGTTAATTCCACTAGCTCCTGAAATTATAAATTTTCCATCTTTAATTAATGCATATTGAATGCTACGAACACCTCTATTATCAATTAGAAAGTCTGCATATTCTTCTGCAGTATTTAATATTGGTGTTTGTACTGTAGTTTTTGTAGCTACTGCTAAAGCTGGAGAAGAAATAATACTTAATATTAATGTATTAATAACTAGTTTTGAAAATAATTTCATATAATCACCTCACTTTTTTTATTGTTAGTACTTTTATAGTTTTTATTCTATAACTGAAATTCCCACTCATAAAGGAGTTGGATATACGCCCATTGATGTAAAATATTTTAACTTATAGTTATGAAACAATTTATTAATATATAAAAGTATTAATTGATTTAGCTTTAATATTTGTTTCTACTATTGAGTCGGACACAACATCTTTTATATTTAAAGGTATTTTATTTTCGGTTGTATTAAGCACAACAACAACAACTTCATCTTTTGGGGTTAAAAAAGTATTTATAGTTAAATCAGCAGTATATTTACTATGTGCAATACGCCTTGAACCAACAGGAATATATTTACTTAAATGAGCAATAAAATAATATGAAGGCTGATATATCAATTTTTGGTTTATAGTGTCACACATAAGAGGGGCACTACAGAAATTGTTTACATGATTTGGCCCTCCAGTTTCGTCTAGTAACAAATTCCAGTCAATGTATTGATTTAATCCGTTGTTAATATTTCCCATAATGTCATGTGCATAACATTCTCCAAATTCCCATGGTCCTTCTGTAGCTACACATTTTCCTCCTGAAGCATTATTGGCTTTTAGTGCCATTGAAGTTGCAGTTGTTGTAAGCTCTACACAACCTTCTGTAAATATTAGTTCTTTGTCTGAAAAAAATTCTTTGCATAGACGAAGATTCTCAAAATGGTCCCCTGAATACCAATGAAAAGCTATTCCATAAACTGCTTCATTTGCTTTTGGATCAGATAAAATATATCTTGCTCTTTGAAAAGCATATTCTTTGTTATGGTCCCAGATAACAATCTTTGTATCTAGGTTTGCAGCTTTTAAAGCGGGATATAAATAGTCTCTAATAAACACTTTTTCTTCCTCGTCGTTATAAATACAAGATTCCCAAGTTTGTACTGCATGTGGTTCATTTTGTGTTGTAACCATATCAATATCAATACCCTGTTTTTTATATGCTTCAATATATTTTACAAAATATCTGGCCCAAACTGCATAATACTCTGTTCTAAGTTTGCCACCTTTAAGCATGTCATTATTTGTTTTTAGCCAAGCAGGAGGGCTCCAGGGAGAAGCTAATAAAGATATTTTGTTTCCTTTAAAGTTTATTACTTCTTTTAAAAATGGGATTACATAGTCTTTATCACAATCAATGTTAAATGTTTCCAAGTTCACATCATCAGTTTTATTACAGTAGGAATAGTTTCCAAAAGAAAAATCGCAACTATTAATATGAGTACGTCCAATAGTATATTGTAAACCTTTTTCTCCAAAGTAACTCTCTAGTATTTCTTTCTTAATGTCATTATTCATTCTGTTATAAGTATAAGCAGATGCTTGTGTAAATGTTCCACCAAATCCGTTAATTTTTTGATAGGCAATGTCTTTAAAAATTACTAATAATTCCATCTCTTTATTTTGAGCTCCTTCATTCAAAATAAGAGATGATTCGCAAAGCCAGTTTTTATCTTTTTTATTTGAACTAATAACCTTAACTGTCTTCATATGATAGTCCTTTCTATGTTTTAGCCGAATATTCTAAAACACTTTCGCCTTTTTGTAGTGTTAAGTTTAAAATGCTAGTCTGTTGTTCTAAATCTGGATTTTTTATTCTGTTAATTAAAGTTAATGCTAATTTCTCCCCAAGCTCATGTATTGGCTGACGAATTGTAGTTAGCATTGGAATTGAAACTTGGTTTAAATAAACTCCCTGAACCTCTTATAAGAGGTATTGTTCACATTAGGACGCTACTTCTAATGCAGTTCTTGGTGTATAAACACTGAACTTCTTTATGTTTCCATAAAGCACAGACTATATCTTCTCCCTCGCCTAATACGTTAGGGGCTACCCGCTTCGGATACCAATAGCTTGCATCCTACTTCCCTTAAGAGGAATAGTCGTTGAACTTTCTCCTGATATTAATTATCTCGCATTCGGAGCTTAGCTGCTGATTATCGATTATTTTTTAGCCCTTAGGATTTAACCCTAGGCCATCTAACTAATTTTTTCTACTTTCGTAACCTTCACACTTATTGTTATTTTTGTAAACCTGCTTTATTGTGCAGCAGATTACAAGTAAACCTGCTTTATTGTGCTGTGGTTTAGTTAGCTTTACGAGTTTCCAGCAATTCGAGTAGTATTGCATGGCACTTTTGCCATGGCTACACACACATTTCTATATGTGCTGACTAAGTTAATCAAATCCTATAACTGCTAAATCTTTAGGAATGTTGATATCTTTCCTCTTCGCACCTTCAATTATACCTAGTGCTATTAAATCTGTTGAGCAAACAATAGCATCAGGTGCACATTCCAAAATTTTATTAAATATACTTTGACCACCCTCAATAGAGTTGTTAGTAAGGAAAACTTTTTCTTTTTTTATAGGAATTTTATTATATTTCAAAGCTTTAAAATATCCATTAAGGCGTTCCTTACAAAATGGCTCGTTATCATCAATAGTTACAAAAGCAATGTTTTTATATTTGTTTTGAATTAAATAATTTGTTGCTAAATACATTCCTTGAGAATTATTTATATCAACATAATCAACATTTTGTTCTGTCTTACCAAATAACACTGTTGGTATATCAATTTTTTTAAACATGGCTATGTCATCACCTTGGCTTAATCCCATTATTATCATTCCATCACAATTTGAAAACTTGTCATATCCATGTTTTACTATTATAGAGTAGTTATTTTTACTTAAATACTCTATAACGCTAGACATCAAACATATAAAATAAATGTCTTTGGCACTCAGCTTATTGTAAATAACAACTTGAATGATACCTGTCTTATGATTTACTAGTGCTCGAGCTGCCGGGTTTGGTCTATAATTTAATCTCTCCATTTCTTCATAAATTTTTACTAGTAAATCTTTGTTCACTCGCTTTGGATCATTT
>LJHD01000054.1 GCA_001983475.1 Candidatus Epulonipiscium fishelsonii
AGACCAACAGAAGTTGAGTTATTGTGGGGAGATTGTTCAAGGACGGAGAAAGAAATAGGATGGGAAAGAAAGACTAGTTTTGATCAACTTGTTTATATGATGGTTGATCATGATATGAAAGAAATCTATGGAAAAGGAATAGAGGAATATTTAAATGAACAAAAATGATAAAATATTTGTTGCAGGTCATAGAGGATTAGTGGGATCACAAATCTTAGAATGTTTAAAAGAACAAGGATATACTAATTTAATAACAAGAACACATCAAGAACTAGATTTGCAAAATCAGCAAGCAGTTAAAGATTTTTTTAGCAAAGAAAAGCCTGAATACGTTTTTCTTGCAGCAGCTCATGTTGGTGGTATTCATGCAAACAATACGTATCCAGCAGATTTTATAATGAAAAACTTACAAATTGAATGTAATGTTATAGACTCATCTTATAAAAACAAAGTAAAAAAACTATTATTTCTAGGTAGCTCATGCATATATCCTAAATTTTGTGGGCAGCCTATGAAAGAAGAATATCTTTTAACTAGTGAATTAGAGAAAACAAATGAGGCCTATGCAATAGCAAAGATTGCTGGATTAAAAATGTGTGAGTATTATAATAAACAATATGGAACCAATTTTGTAAGTGTTATGCCAACAAATTTATATGGCCCAAATGATAACTTTGATTTGGAAAATTCTCACGTTTTACCTGCTTTGTTAAGGAAAGTACATGAAGCAAAACTAAACAACTCTCCTACTATTGAAGTTTGGGGCTCAGGAAAACCATTAAGGGAATTTCTGTATGTTAAAGATATGGCTGAAGCTTGTATATATATAATGGAAAACTATAACGAAACACCTTTCTTAAACATTGGGACCGGAGTTGAAATATCTATAAGAGATTTAGCAGAAACTATTAAGGAAGTAGTAAGTTATGATGGAACACTCGTGTTTAATGCAGAAAAACCTGATGGAACTCCAAGGAAATTACTTGATGTTTCTAAATTGCACAATTTGGGGTGGCATCATAAAGTAGACTTAAAAGAAGGAATTAAAAAAACTTATAATTGGTATTTGGAGGATAAAAATGAAATTTGATATTAATAATTTAAAATGGACTAGAGAGCCTCAAGAATATAAGATTGAAGATAACCAAATTGAAATCATAACTAAGCCTAATACTGATTTGTGGCAAAGAACATATTATCATTTTAGAAATGATAATGCACCAGTGTTACAAATGGAAAC
>LJHD01000055.1 GCA_001983475.1 Candidatus Epulonipiscium fishelsonii
GCCTATCTAACCAGTTATGCTAGTTAAATATTTTATAATAGGTTGGTGAATAATTCATTTATTGACACTCCCCACGTCTATCAAATCCTATGGCTTCCATCATTTAAATCTATAAATCCAAAAGTTTTACTATCTCTTAAAGACCTAACCCAACCTCCTATTTTCACTTGTTTTTCTTTAAATTGTTCTGTATCTTTATATATTTGTCTAATAGAAATCATTATAATTCCCTCTCTTATTGTAAATTTAACCCCATACATATTTGATATAGGCAAACAGCACTTGCGATAGACACATTTAATGATTCAAGGTTATTTTTCATTGGTATTTTAATTTTTTTATCTGCTAATTGCTTTGTTTCTTTGCTAACTCCATTTGCTTCATTTCCAACAACAAGAGCTATGCTTTTGTTAAATGTACAGTTTTGCAAATAAATATCTGTTTGTAAATCTGTTACACAAATCTCAATATCTTTTTGTCTAAGCTTTTGTATGCAATCACTAACATTTACATTTGTAAATATTGGCAGCTCTACTCCCATAGTTGCTCTAACTGTTTTTGGATTGTATAAATCAACACAACCATTAGATAGAAATATTGCTTCAATGCCAAATCCATATGCGGTTCTTATAAGTGTACCCAAATTCCCTGCATCCTGAACATTTTCGACAATTAAAAATATTGAATTTTCTTCATAGTTAAGTTCCTCTATGGAATAATGTTCTTGATAAACAATTGCCATAATTCCTTGAGGAGTCTTTGTATCTGATATTGAACAAAAAACTTCATCACTAACTTCTATCCATTGAGTTCCTTCCTTGTAGAAATCATTTTTATTTATATGTTTACTAGCAACAAGTGCTTTTATTTTTTTGTGTTTTAAATCACTCACTGAACGAATACCTTCAACAATAAAAAGTCCTTGTTCATCCCTAGCAGCTTTTTTTTCCTGCAGCTGCCTAATATTTTTTATTATAGGGTTTTTAGCACTTGTTATAATTTTATTTTCCATATCTTTTTGCCTCAATACTTTGCAGCTGACGGTTTGATCCAACTACTATTAATAAATCATTAGGTGTTAATGAATAATCAGGCTTTGGAGATACATCAATTTTAGCATCTGATTCAACGGCAATTATATTAAGCCCATATTTATTACGAAAATCTACTTCTTTTATTGTACGGTTTTGCCATTCTTTTAATATAGGAATTTCAACAATACTATAATCTGGAGAAAGTTGAATATATTCTAAAATATTTCCAGAAATTAAATTATTTCCAATCCTATGTCCCATATCTTTTTCTGGCTGAACAACCCTGTCTGCCCCAATCTTTTTTAATACTCGCTCGTGTAAATCCCCAGTAGCTTTTGCAACTACATATGGGATTTCTAATTCTTTTAATATTAAGGTAGTCATTATACTTGATTGAATATCTCTACCAATTGCAACAATTGCAACATCAAAATTTCTAATCCCTAGTGATTTCATTACGTCAATATCAGCTGTATCCGCTTGCACTGCATGTGTTACAACAGCAGATATTTCCTGTATTTTTTCTTCTGATGAATCAATAACCATAACTTCATATCCTGCGTCAGACAAAGTTGTAGCTATACTTATTCCAAATCTTCCCAATCCACATACTACAAATTGTTTCATTTTCATTGTTTAAGCACCTCTTATCCTATTAATACTTTTTCTTCAGGGTATTGTATTTGTGAAATTTTTCCTTGACGAGCTACCAATGCTACACCTATAGTGAAAAGCCCCACACGTCCAATAAACATCAGTAAAATTATTATTATTTTTCCTATGATATTAAGATTACCTGTAATTCCAAGTGTTAGTCCTGCTGTTCCAAAAGCAGATACTGTCTCAAAGAATATTTCCATAAAGGTTGCGTCTTGTGTTAATGTAAGAGCTGTAAGTGTACTTATAACAATTACCAATGCAATTACAATAACTGTTAATGCTCTTAAAATTACGTCTATAGATATTTTCTTTCTAAATGCAACAATGCTTGAACGACCTTGCATAACAGATATTGCACAAATTAAAACCACTCCAAATGTTACAGTTTTTATTCCTCCTGCTGTTCCTGCGGGTGAGCCTCCTATAAACATTAACAAAATTGTTACAAGTTGAGAGGCAACAGTTAAATCAGCTAGTGGCAATGTATTAAATCCTGCAGTTCTGGGTGACACTGACTGAAAAAGTGAAGCATAAATTTTATCTTTAAGTGATAATTCACCTAATGTTAAAGGATTTTGATATTCTACAGCAAAGAAAAATAAAAATCCTGTTAAGATTAGTCCTATTGTTAAGATCCATACAAGTTTTGTATGTAGTGATAATTTATAAAACGCTTGTTTCCATGTAAAGTGTTCTGCTGAATTCAGTTTTGTTTTAATCATTTCATAGCTATCCAACCAAACACTATATCCCAATCCGCCAATTATAATTAGCATGATTATGGTAAAATTTACTATGCCGTTGCCAACATATGGCATCAAACTATTTTCTCCTACTATATCAAATCCAGCATTACAAAATGCTGATATAGAGTGAAATATTGAAAACCCTATTCCTTTTATCAATCCATATTCAGGGACAAATACAAATGATAATAAAAAAGCTCCAATTCCTTCAATAATAAAAGTTAATTTTACAATAAGTCTAGTAAACCGTACAATTCCTGCTGTAGATTTAAAGCTTAGGGCTTCTTGCATAACAAGCCTGTTTTTTAAAGTAATTCTTTTGTTTCTTAATACAAACAGCATACTTACAACTGTCATAAATCCCAGCCCACCAATTTGTATACAAGTAATAATAACAACTTTGCCAAATAATGACCAGTGTGCAGCCGTGTTTACTACAACTAGTCCTGTTACACATACTGCTGATGTTGCTGTAAAAAGTGCATCTACAACAAATGTGCTTTCACCACTTTGACTGCTTATTGGAAGCATTAATAATAAAGTTCCAACTAAAATTGTTATAATAAAACCTACTACTAAAACTTGTGGGGGGCCTCCTTTTTGTTTTGTATCTTTTACATCATTGTCCAATTTTTTTCCTCCAAACTATAAATATTTTTATGACCTTGTAATTTATGTAAGCAAACCAGGTCTATAAAGTATAGCTTAATATTTAATTATATTAATTTGAATATTCTCTTTGTTACTATGGACGAAGTTTATTTGCTTGCCGATAAATTAAAGTCAAACATCTCTTTATTATAACATAAATTATAGTGTAGATAAAGAGTATTAGCATTGTTATATTTAACCGTAATAAGAATAGCGATGGTATACTTTGCTTATAAAGTTGATTTATTTTAACAATAAAAAATAGAGTACTATCCTTTTCTATAGTAAAGCCATTTATAATCTGAAATATTTTTTTTTAAGGAGTGAGATTGCCAATATGAGTTTTGCTTCTTTAAATAATACAATAACTATTTTTAGGGGGTTAAATAAATAATGATTTTAATTTCTCATCACAATTCAAGAGTAAAAAGTAAATAACATTTATAATTCGACTCTTACCCTTAAAATAGGGTGTACAAATTGCACAAATGTGTATAAATATGCGTTTTTTGAGTAATATCAATTATATTGGACAGAATTTACTATTGGGAAGAAATATATTAGGTTATTTTGCCAGTTGCATTTTATTATATATGGGTATATACTTTAATAGTTAAGTTAGGCGAAAAAAACGATTAACAGAGCAGTCGCGAATAAATAAGTAGCTAATAGTGCGAAA
>LJHD01000056.1 GCA_001983475.1 Candidatus Epulonipiscium fishelsonii
AGCACCAGAAGAAAGAGAACGTGGTATCACAATCTCAACTGCACATGTTGAATACGAAACACCTAACCGTCACTATGCACACGTTGACTGTCCAGGGCATGCTGACTATGTAAAAAATATGATTACTGGTGCAGCTCAAATGGATGGAACAATCCTTGTTTGTGCTGCAACTGATGGTCCAATGGCTCAAACTCGTGAGCACATTCTTCTTTCTCGCCAAGTTGGTGTACCATATATCGTTGTTTTCTTAAACAAATGCGATATGGTTGATGACGAAGAATTAATTGAACTTGTAGAAATGGAAATTCGTGAACTTTTAAGTGAATATGAATTCCCTGGAGATGATACTCCAATTATCCAAGGTTCAGCTTTACAAGCTCTTAATGATCCAAAAGGAAAATGGGGCGACAAAATCGTTGAATTATTTGAAATTATTGACGAATATATTCCAACTCCTGAACGTGATACTGAAAAACCTTTCCTTATGCCTGTTGAAGACGTATTCTCAATTACTGGCCGTGGAACAGTTGCTACTGGACGTATCGAAACTGGTATTCTTAAAGTTCAAGATGAAGTTGAAATCGTTGGTATTAAACCTGAAACTCGTAAAGTTGTTTGTACTGGAGTAGAAATGTTCCGTAAACTACTTGATCAAGGTCAAGCTGGAGACAACATTGGTGCACTTCTTCGTGGAGTTCAAAGAACTGACATTGAACGTGGGCAAGTTTTATGTAAACCAGGTTCAATCAAACCTCATACAAAATTTAAAGCTCAAGTATATGTGCTTAAAAAAGAAGAAGGTGGTCGTCATAAACCATTTTTCTCAAACTATAGACCTCAATTCTATTTCCGTACAACTGACGTAACAGGTGTAATCAAATTACCTGAAGGTGTAGAAATGTGTATGCCTGGAGATAATATTGAAATGGAAATCGAATTAATTCACCCAATAGCGATGGCACAAGGACTTCGTTTTGCTATCCGTGAAGGTGGGCGTACAGTAGGTTCTGGAGCTGTTACAGAAATTCTTGAATAAATAATTAATTAATTATTTGTTCCCACCTTTATAGGTGGGATTTCCCATAAAGTTATAACCACTCAGGTTAACTTTTTAAAATTCTATTCTTATACAAAAAGCACATTGTGTTTTTACCTCTCATATATAGGCAAGCTATTTTTGCCTTCTGCAACGGAGCACCAACTGCTCCTCTACATATTTCTTTTAAAAGTGGCAAGCGCAGCTTGCCTTTTTTAATTTAAAGTATTTAGCAAATTAAAATCATCCACTCATATTCCTGTCCAGTCTAAAAAATACAACTTTATTTTTATATACATGAATATATTTAATTCTGTCTTATACATTTCCATATTTATTTATGCAAGTCTATTATTAATATGTAGATATATT
The DNA here is from genome assembly GCA_001983475.1 of Candidatus Epulonipiscium fishelsonii. Lineage (GTDB taxonomy): Bacteria > Bacillota > Clostridia > Lachnospirales > Cellulosilyticaceae > Epulopiscium_A. The sequence continues at coordinate 1,409 of LJHD01000056.1, forward strand.
TTTATTGATTTAAAAATTATATTCAGTTATAATTGAATATGGATATAAAAATAAAAATATAAATTCAAAGGAGTTTGATGATTAAGATGAAAATAATTAAGAGTATACTTCTCTTGATTTGTCTAGGTACAAATGTTTTAGCTACTGAATATATAACTAGTAGCTGGAAATTGTCCGACATACAATCAGCACAAGAAAATATAAACCCTATTATAGTTACTTCAAAATTAACACAAGAAAATATAAATCCCATTATAAAATCAAAAGGAGACACATCAGAAATAAAAAAAACTTTTTCTGACGTAAATAATGTATTATCAAAAACTAAAAGTGTTGATTTGCCTTTTGAATATAGTGCTATGCCATACGACTATGACCCTCAAGAAGAAAGAATATTGAGAGAAAAATTATCAAATTTAGAAAGATATTCTCAAGGTGCTTTCGGTACCGATGTATATAGAACTATTAATGTTCCATACTTTCCTCAAGAAAACGGATATTATTGTGGCCCTGCTACGATTAAGCAAGTAATGCATTATTTTAATGGAACATCATATGAACAATCAGATATTGCAAACAGTTTATACACTAACACTAGCGGAACAGATATGACATACCTACATAAATATTTAAATATAGTAACAGATGAACAATATATATATTATGAAAAAGCTACAGCTGACTTTTATGAATGGCTAGATATTATTATCTATAATATTATGAATAATAAACCAGTGATTTTAGATGTCACAATTAGAGAAAGAGGAGCTTTTCCTTATACAACTGCAGGACACTTCTTAAACATAAGTGGAGTTGATACAAAAAATAGAAGGCTTAGACTTACAGATCCCAGTTCTATCCATGGTGGCAATGTTTGGTATGACTGGAATGATGTGTATGATGCAAATCATGCACATTTTAGACAAGCAATTATTTGGTAACTATGCTTTTTACACTCACTACGCCTAAAGGCGGGGAATTCTAAAGTAATTAAATGACAAATTCATTTCTGCTACTCCATTCAGATTAATACCATTGCCCATCCTAGGGCAGAACACTTATGCAGGGAGCACTTTGTGCTCCTTTCTAAGATATACTTAGTCTATAATTCTTTATCAGATTATCTACTAAGCCAGAAGTTATATATACATCATGGTTTTTATCAATAATAATCGCATCAATATTATTCAAGTCTTCAACAAAATTAAGTCCATCATCAATACCCATCGAAAAAACGGCAGTCGAAAGAATGTCCCCATCTGTTGAATAATCACTAACAATAGTTACACTAACAATATCATTATCAAAAGGATA
>LJHD01000057.1 GCA_001983475.1 Candidatus Epulonipiscium fishelsonii
GTATTAGAAAAAGGTGAAGATGTTTGTTACGCAACATCAAAAGCTAACAGTGGAATTGCGCATGCTGGGTATGATGCAAAAGTGGGATCGCTTATGGCTAAGCTTAATATTGAAGGAAACCGAATGATGCCAGAGCTTTCTAAAGAACTTGATATTCCATTTATACAAAATGGGTCTTTTGTAGCATGTAATAGAGAGGAAGATTTAGATACCTTAAAAGCACTTTATGATAGAGGTATTGAGAATGGGGTAGAGGTAGAACTTATTACTGACAGGAACCGTATTGTAGAGATGGAACCAAATATATCTGACAATGTAATTGCTGTTTTATATGCTCCAACCGCTGGAGTTGTATGTCCGTTTACTTTAAATATTGCAATGGCTGAAAATGCAGCAATGAATGGAGTAGAATTTAAATTTAATACAGAAGTAACTGGATTTGAAAAAATAGAAGATGGATGGAAAGTTTTAACTAATCAAGGTAATTTTGAAGCAAAATATATTGTTAATGCTGCTGGTGTTTATGCTGATGTATTGCACAATATGGTAAGTGACAATAAAATTCATATTACAGCACGTCGTGGAGACTATTGCTTACTTGATAAAGGAACGGGAAAACATGTGAACCGTACAATTTTTGCACTACCAAGTAAATTTGGTAAAGGTATTCTTGTTACTCCAACTGCTCATGGAAACTTATTGCTTGGGCCAACTGCTGTTGATATCGAAGATAAAGAATCAACAGCTACAACAAGTGATGGACTTAGTGAATTGATAACAAAAGCTGGAATAAATGTTAAAAATATACCTTTAAGAAAAGTTATTACTTCTTTTGCAGGATTAAGAGCACATGAAGATAATCATGAGTTTATTATTCAAGAAGTTGAGGATGCAAAAGGATTTATTGATTGTGCGGGTATAGAGTCTCCAGGGTTAACAAGCTCTCCAGCAATAGGCAAAATGGTAGCAAATATATTAAAAGAAAAACTTAGTTTAGAACCAAATCCAAATTTTAATGGTAAAAGACAAGGAATAGTTGTAGCGAACGAATTAGATTTTGAAGCTCGTCAAGAACTAATTAAAAGCAATCCAGCATATGGAAATATTGTATGCCGTTGTGAGATGATTTCAGAAGGAGAAATTTTGGACGCTATTCACAGACCACTTGGGGCTACATCGTTGGATGGAGTGAAACGCCGTACTCGTGCAGGGATGGGACGTTGTCAGTCTGGTTTTTGTTCTCCACGTACAATTGACTCTATAAATAAAGAGTGTAAAATTGCTATGAACGAAATTAAAAAATCAGGTGGTAAATCTCAAATTATTGTTGGAACGAATAAAGATAGTTTATAAGGAGTGTATAAAGATGAAGTATGATATAGTAATAGTTGGTGGAGGGCCTGCTGGGCTTGCCGCAGCCGTTTCTGCAAGGGATAATGGAGTAGAAAGTATTTTAATTTTAGAAAGAGATAAAGAACTTGGTGGAATTTTGAATCAATGTATTCATAATGGGTTTGGACTACACACTTTTAAAGAAGAGTTAACTGGACCAGAATATGCAGCTCGTTATATTAAAGAAGTACAAAATCGTAACATTGAATATAAATTAAACACAATGGTTATAGATATAAACCAAAATAAAGTTATTACAGCTATGAACCAAGAAGAAGGATTATTTCAAATTGAAGCTAAAGCAATAGTATTAGCTATGGGATGTCGTGAACGTTCACGTGGAGCGTTAAATATTCCTGGTTACCGTCCAGCAGGAATTTTTTCTGCAGGGACAGCTCAACGATTGGTAAATATGGAAGGATATCTTCCTGGACGTGAAGTTGTAATTTTAGGTTCAGGTGATATTGGACTAATTATGGCACGTCGTATGACATTTGAGGGAGCTAAAGTAAAAGTTGTAGCTGAACTTATGCCTTATTCAGGTGGATTAAAAAGAAATATAGTTCAATGTTTAGATGACTATGGGATACCTTTAAAGCTTGCTCATACTGTAGTTAGTATAAAAGGAAAAGAACGTCTTGAAAGTATAACACTTGCCCAAGTGGATGAAAAATTAAAACCTATTCCAGGAACTGAAGAAGAATACACTTGTGATACATTACTATTATCTGTTGGACTTATTCCTGAAAATGAATTGTCTGAAAACATGGGTGTTGAAATAAGTAGAGTTACATCTGGTCCAATTGTTAATGAAAGCTTAGAAACTAATATTGAAGGTGTTTTTGCATGTGGAAATGTTCTTCATGTTCATGACCTTGTAGATTTTGTGTCTGGGGAAGCATCTTCAGCAGGAAAAAATGCTGCAATGTATATCCAAAACAAGTATAATGAGAAAAGTGAAAATGCTATTTTGCTTCAAGGAGAAAATGGTGTTAGATATACTGTACCTGCAACCATTGATCCAAAACGTATGGACGACACTCAAGTTGTACGTTTTCGTGTTGGGCAAGTTTATACTGACTCTTTCTTGAGTGTATATTTTGATGATGAAAGAGTATCTCATAAGAAAAAACGTGTAATGGCTCCAGGAGAAATGGAAGAAGTTAAATTAACTAAAGCTCAATTAATGGATAAACCTGATTTGAAAAAAATTACAATTAAAATCGAGGAGGCCTAATTATGGTTGAATTAATTTGCATTAACTGTCCAATGGGTTGCATGTTAACGGTTGAATTTGAAGATGGTGTTGTTGGAACTGTAAAGGGAAACACTTGTAAACGTGGTGAGAAATATGCACAAAAAGAACTTACTAATCCAACACGTATTGTTACATCTACTGTGAAAGTTGAAAATGGAAAAGTTCCAGTTGTTTCTGTTAAAACTAAAAACGATATTCCTAAAGGAAAAATATTTGAGTGCGTAGAAGCATTGAAAAATGTTGTAGTTAATGCACCTGTTAATATTGGAGATGTTGTATTAGCTAATGCTGCTAATACTGGGGTTGACATTGTAGCAACAAATAATGTAGTTAATGTATAATAGTTTAGAGGCGAACAATGTTCGCCTCTATTTTTTTAGTTCTAGTCAAAAGATTGATCATTTTCATGGAGATATATATTTTCTACTTTATCCTGACGTAAGATTTTTGCTATAACAGCACAAGAAATAGCTACTCCCACAACTCCACCTATCACACTTCCAACTATTCCACCAGCAACTCCTGCTAGTGCTATATAGATTAATTTTCCAAAAGCTATACAAACTACTCCAATTGTAGCTAAAAAATTGAACAAAATTTTCAAGGAATATTGCACTAAAAAATATTTCTTCATGAGCTAATAATTTTAACAAAACATCATATCCAATAAATAAACTTAATCCAGATACGAATGAAATTATTAGATATTTTTTAAATTTTTTATTCATTTATAATATTCTCCTCTTATATATCATGATAACAAAATCTGATACCATAGAATAACTATACCCAAGCTATCCCTGAAAATAGCACCATTTATAAATGTGTATTTTTTACCCTCATCTCTTTCTGTATAAGTAAAGATAGGCTGCTGAATAATTCATTTATTACATTTAACTAATAAAGCTGATTTCTTTATACTAGATGCAATAGAAATTGTACATAATTATCTAAAAGAGTAATTTAAAGCTCAATGTGTATTGATTTAATTCCTGAATCACGGATTTAGGAGCAATGTGACTAAATCTGTTATTTGCTTTTAGTATATTTAACCAATAGTTCTGTTTTATAGTTATATAGTAAAAGTACTTTAAAATAGTAGCAAATAAATTTGATTATTATATAGTGGAGGAAGCTGCTATTGGAACTTCTAAACCATCAAGATTATAAGTACGTTTACTATACAATCCTTCTGTTGTATTATAGGTCTTAAAGTTAATTTCTATCAAATGTACTTTATCTTATGGGGGTCCAGTGGCATCGCCCTCATGCATAATTAAAACTTATTGTTTTAAAATAATTTTTCATTTTAACTTAACAGTTCCTATAGTATTTAAGTTTAATTATATTTTATGTTGAAACAATTTATTCCTTAATAGTTTAAAAAAGTATTATTTAATATTCGTGTACTTTTTTATTTATTTTGTAGACATTTATTTTTACATAACTACACATTATAATGGTATATATATTTAAAAGGAGAATTTTATGAAAGCGAAAAGATGGAGTGTAATAATCTCTATATTAATGATGGCAACGATTATTAAACCAATAAATACTCAATCCCTAGAAATATTTCATAAGCATAGAAATGAATGGATTGAAGTGGAGGGTATAAAGGGAGGAAGAATTAAGTTTGATGAAAGAACAGGAACAATTGTTGAGGCTGAAAAAAGTATTACAAAAGCAAAAATTCCAGAACAAATTAATGGCATTCCAGTAAAAGTAATAGGAGTTATGGCGTTTGCAGAAAATAATAACTTAACACTAGTTCAATTGCCTAGTTCTGTTAAAACAATAAAAGCTGCGGGATTTTGGCGCTGCCATGCTTTAGAAAGAGTATTGTTTTCAGAAGGGCTAGAAAAAATTGGACTTGATGGATTTGGAGAATGTACATTTTTATATGAAATTATTTTACCAAGTACTTTAAATAGTTTTGATAATGCTTTTAGAAATTGTACAAGTTTAGCAAAGGTAGTATTACCTAAGTATCTTAAAATAATTCCAACAGGTGCATTTTATAACTGTGAGAGTCTTTATGATATTCAAATTCCAACCTCTGTAGAGTTGATTGAAACAAATTCATTTTATGGATGTAAAGGTTTTGAGCATCTTGTTATTCCTGGAAATGTTAAAATAATTGAGTCTCATGCTTTTCAGATGATTTCAGCTAAAAGTGTAACAATTGAAAATGGCATAGAAACAATTGAACCTCATGCTTTTGCTGGATGGATAGGTAGTGATGATATTTTAGAGAAAGTAATAATAGAATCTAGTGACATTGCTATTGATAAAAAAGCTTTTTATGGACAGACAAATACTGTTTTGGAAGGGATTGTTGGTTCTTCAACTGAAAAATATGCTAATAAAAATGATATGAAGTTTTCTATCTTAGGTGCAGTTAGTATAGAAAATGCTGAGGTTAAAGATTTACAATCTAGTTATGATGGTATTGGAAAAGAAATTAGGCCAGAAATAGATGTTATTGTTAATGATAACGTGCTTGAAGAAGGCACAGATTATATTATTGAATATAAAGATAACGTTGAAAGAGGCACTGCTACTTTGATAATTAAAGGACTAAACAAATATCAAGGAAAATTAATAAAAACATTTTTTGTAAATAAATTAGATTATGAACTTTATAATATGCCAACACAAAGTGAAATAAAAAAAGAATATGAAAAAATAAAATCACTTGATACACAAGTGGTATACGAAGTAAATCATCCATCTATTATAGGAAAAGTGAATGATGCTTCTTTGCAAAATGGCCTTAATGTATTAAATTATATTAGATTTATAGCTGGATTGAAACCTGTAGAATTAAATCCAGAATTTACAGAATTAGCTCAAATTGTAACATTTATAAATGCTACAAATGGAACTTTATCAAGATTTCCAACAAAACCTGAAAACATATCAACTGAATTATACGATTTGGGTATTAAGGGAGCCAAAGCATCAAACTTAGCTAGATGTGGCACAATAGTGCGAAGCATTTGGGCATTTATGCATGATAGTAATTCAAATAATATTTGCGAATTGGGTCATAGACGATGGATCTTAAATCCATCTATGGGAGAAACAGGCTTTGGACATTCAGATCAAATTTTTGCTTTATATTCAATAGATAAGAGTAACTTTTCAGAAAATGAAAAATCAACTATGTGGCCTGCAAAAAATATGCCAATAGAACATTTTTCAAATTTGCAAGCGTGGTCATTTTCTAATCCTATAAATTTTACAGATGATATGTCTGTGAAGCTATCTAAAAATAATGGAGAGCAAACTTGGGAGTTTCATTCAGATGATGATAAATCAGATGGATTTTTTAACATAAGCAAAGTATCATATGGCCAAGCAGGTGCTTTAATATTTAGACCAGATAATGTCGTATATGAAGATGGGGATATATTTAAAGTACAAATTTTAAAGGATGATGAATTTGTATTTGAATATGAAGTTAATTTCTTTACTTTAAAAGAAATTAGTGAACCTAATATAGAATTAGAGGAAAATCAAAATTTTGAAGAAGTAATGGTACTAGAAGAAATTAAGGTATAAAATTTTGAGGACTGGGAGTCCAAACATAAGCTAAGCTGCTACTATTTTAAATTACTATAATCTAATCACTATATAAAAGGATAGTACTCTACTTTTTATCTAAAAATAGCAAGAATACTCCCACCTCTATAGGCTGTGAGATGAAGTGCTTATAATTTCTTGTATACTCAGTAATAACATTAGAAATGTATAATAAAAAAAAAGATTTTTTGCATAAACTAACAAAACGCATATCATATGCGTAGAAGATTTAAAAATTCTAAAAATGATAAAAAATAAATCCTTAACAAAAGATATTTTAGAATGTAGTTAGAATGAATTCAAAAGATAAGACAATCCATGATAGAGACATTAATGTCGCCTACAATTTGTTAAAGTTAGCTATAGAGAGCTATGGGGATAACTCAGGGATACTTAGTAGAATAATTACTATTGACTGAGAAGCTCCCACTTCTATAAGTGGGAGTAGTTCACTCTAGATATTATATAATTTTGTAAATTTATTTGTGTAATATTCAATTATAGGCTTTACATTAATTTCAGATTTACAAGTATCTTGAATTATTTCTTTTGGAGTTTTCAGGCGTCCATATTGATGAATATTTTTTGTTAACCATGTAGTAATTTTAGAAATTTCTTGATTAATTAATAAATCATCAATATTTCCAAGTTCTTTTTCCATTTGCATAAGAAATTGGCCACTGTAAATATTTCCTAATGTGTATGATGGAAAATAGCCAAAGTATCCTGCAGGCCAATGTACATCTTGTAATACACCATCTTTATGACAACTTGGTTCAATTCCTAAGTAAGATTTCATTTTATCATGCCAAGCTGTTGGTAAATCTTTTACCGCTGAACCTCCCACCTATGATAGGAGGTTGTCGTTCACAATAAGACGCTACTCCTATTGCAGTTCTCTTGGTGGATATTACTCCTAAATGGAGTAAATTTACCTTGAACTTCTTTAGCTTTCACTAAAGCACAGACTATATCTTCTTCTTCACCATTACGTGTTAAGAGCCACC
>LJHD01000058.1 GCA_001983475.1 Candidatus Epulonipiscium fishelsonii
AGATAAACTTTGTTTTGCATCTATTAATTTTATCAGAATAGGAATATCATTTACTTTACATTTTGTACCTAGAACTTGATTTCCTTTTTCTTTAATGTAATCTGACAATGTTTGCCCTGTATTTTTTATGATGCTTTCACCATCTGGGTGAGTTGATAATTCCCAACTTTCTGCTAATTTCATAAAATATACTAAAAGACCTCTCATAGCTGTTAATCTGTTTTCTGCTTCATCTAAAATTACTGAATAAGGTGCATCCATAACTTCATCAGTCACTTCTTCTCCTCTTGTTGCTGGAAGACAATGCATAAATTTAGCATGTGGAGCTGCTTTTTTCATCATTTCAGCAGTTACTTGATATTTTGGATAAAATACTTTCATTCTTTCTTCTTCAGAAAGTTCTGCTTCGTATAATCCGTACCAAACGTCTGTATAAACAAAATCAGCATCTTTTAATGCTTCATCTAAATTTTCAGTGATATTAAAAGTACCACCTGAAACTTTGCAGTTTTCTTCTGCTATTTTAATATGATTTTCTCTTAATTGGAAACCTTTTGGGCCAAATTGTACAAAGTCCATACCTATTTTAGTTGCAATAAACATTAAAGAAGCACAAACTTGAGTTGCATCTCCAACAAAAACTACTTTACAATCTTCAATTTTTTTGCCAGCTGGTAAATGCTCAATCATAGTACATAAATCTCCCATTTCTTGAGTTGGATGATTATAATCGCTCATACCATTTATTACTGGAATTGTAGCATTGTTTGCTAAGTCAACAACACTTTTGTGTCTTTCAACACGTGCCATAAGAATATCAACTAGTCTTGAAAGAACACGACTTGTATCTTCAATAGATTCATGACCTCCAAGCTGAATTTGTCCTGGAGCAAGATACTGAGCATGACCTCCAAGTTGTGTCATAGCAGTTTCAAAAGAAACTCTTGTTCTAGTTGAAGATTGTTGGAAAATCATTCCAAGACTTTGGTTTTTTAATATTTGTGGATAATATCCATT
>LJHD01000059.1 GCA_001983475.1 Candidatus Epulonipiscium fishelsonii
ATTGACCGTCACGCATTATAGTAACTTCATCAGATATTGCTAGAATTTCTTCCATTTTGTGTGAAATATGATATAATTAAGGACATAGGGGTTGTGTTTTAGAGATTATAGAAATATAGCAGTACAATTAATTTAATATGAATAGGAAAGGTCTTGGAAAAATGAATAAATATAAAGGCTTATTAGGGCTTATAATTGTTACAGTTTTATGGGGGGGTGGATTTGTTGCTGCAGATATTGCATTAGAGACAATAACTCCATTTCAAATTATGACAATTCGATTTGGAATTGCAAGCGTTATTATGTTTTTTGGAGCAAGAAAATATTTAAAAACTATTACCCAGCAAGAAATAAAGTGTGGAGTTTTATTGGGTGCATTTTTATTTACAGCATTTTCTGTGCAAACAATAGGGTTACAATTTACAACTCCAGCAAAGAATGCGTTTATAACGTCTACATATGTAGCTATTGTACCTTTTATTTCATACATATTTTTAAAAAGGAAAACAAATATAACGAATGTCATTGGTGTAATACTGGTTATAATTGGAGCAGGAATTTTATCCTTAAAATCAGACTTTACTGTAGGTATTGGAGATAGCCTTACTATGATAGGTGCGATTTGTTATGCTTTTCAGATATTTTTTACAGGGGAATTTGTGAGTAAAATTAGATTATCTATTTTGAATTTTATGCAAATGTTAACATCGTTTATACTATCTTTTATTAGTCTAGGATTTACAGGGGAATATGTAAATTTTAATCCTTCAACAGAAAGTTTTATTGCAATATTGTATCTGGGATTAATTAGTACTACGTTATGTTATTTTCTTCAAACGTATTCACAACAATTTGTTGAAGAGACTCAAGCTGCTATAATTCTTTCGATGGAAGCAATGTTTGGAGCAATTTTTTCTGCAATTATATTAAATGAACAGATTACCACTAGGATATTGATTGGGTCAAGTTGTATTTTTATTGGAGTTATTGTATCACAAATAAAACGGAAAAATATGTAACTTGATGGATCGAGTTGTGTAATAAAGAAAGTATAGTAAAAAGGGCGAATATTATTCGCCCTTTTTTTACTTCTGTAAGAAATTAAAGACTTATTTAACACCATAAATTTATTTTATAACTATTTCATTATTTTTAAGAGCATAGTTATTTTTAAGAGCATAGTCATTAATTTTATTAAAGAAAGTAAAGTTCATTGCAAGTGTTATCCAAAAAAATGGTGCTGTTGATGCATTACTATCATATGTTAAGGCACAAATAAAGTACCCTACATGAGAAAGAAATAGTGCTACTGATGTATCATAATATGGACTCAATTTAGCTGCCTTATTAAGGAATAACAATTTTAGTCCTTGGATACCGTAGTAAGCAAAAAGTATTAATAAACAAACTAGTGATAGCAATCCAGTATTAATTCCGATTTGTAAATACATATTATGAGGTGTATTTAGTATTAAGGAAACCTTGCCATGATAGTTTAGCTTTCCAGCAAAATCATTTTGTGGAATAAATAAAGCAGAAGTATCTGGGCCAGTACCAAAAAGTCCTCCAGATTTTAATAAAGGAATGGATTTTCTCCAAATGTAGCCACGTCCAGTAGCTATATGTTGATAATTTTTAAATCCTATTCCAGAATTGTCATTAATAACACTTAGGTGATAACCATTTATCCCTAGAGCCATTAATTTATTTTCAGAAGTTATTTCAAAATATATAGGCTCATCATATCCCAAATCTACCAATAAATAGTTTCCTTCACATATAAGTTTAATTGGGTCAAAGTCATCTTTAAAAACTAAGGTATTTTGTTCAACATAAAAGTTAATTGTCTTGTTTTGCATTGAAGCAACTTGAACATTACTAAGATTTAAAGGATAGTTTACCATAATAGCAAAAGTATCTTCTTCGTTTTCAATATAAAGAATATTATCTTCTAATCTTAATTCAGTTACAGGATATGCAGCGTACCCAATACTTTGAAGGCTATCTCCTAAAAATGTTTTAAATAGAATATTTCCAGATAAATGATTGATACCAACAAAAACTAATGATAATACAGCTACAAGACCTAATACATAGTTTTTACCTTGTATTATTTGTTTATGATATAAAACTATTTCTAAGATGACAATTACTATAAGTGCATAAAACCCAGCAGTTGATCTAGTGAAGAAAAAGCTCATAGTTAAGCAAATAAGTACTATAGAATAAAATATTTTTGTTTTACCTGTATGCTTTTTGATTTTTGCAATATTTATAGGAATAAGCATAAGCAAAAATAAAGATGCATAGTTTGGGTTAAAAAATGTTAAAGAAATTTGTTTTGAAAAAGTAGCTTGAATAAGAGAAGATAAATGTATCCAATATTCTCTTGGAGTTATTAAATATTGTAAAATTTCAATTTGAGTAATACTTGCATAGAAAAATTCTACTATACCCATTATGCTCAAGCCTACCAATAAAATATCTGTTCCTTTTAGTAATGTATTTGAATAAAAATCGTCATCATGAAAGTAATACATTCCTATTAAAAAAATAAACCCATAACTTAAAAGCATAAAAACATTTTCATATGAACCTGGAGCTCCTAATAATGATAAAAGCATAGAGTTTGATGAAAAAAATGATATAACTACACAAGTTATGTAGCCAATAATTGGCCATATAATTAATTTATTTTTCTCTGGCAACTTCAAATTATGTACACCTGTTGATTTTTTAGCAATCAATATTAGTATTAAAGAAATGGTGCATAACTTTAAGACTGATCCTTTATAAAATAGAGTAAAATCATCAGATTTACCTTCGTAAGTTGCAAATGCTGTGTCTAAAGGGTAATTTAATACATCAACATGTAAGCGTAAAACAAATGGTAAAATAATCAATGCAATAAAAAGTATTGCAACTACAACATGCTTCTCTTTAATAGAAATCATCTTTTCACCTCGACTTAATTTAAATTTTTATATAACAAAAGAAAATAAAAAAATTTTTTCTTATTAGTTATACTATATTAGTTATACTATTTTTTTGAAGAATTTGCAACTATTAACTGAATTTTATATAATGAAATTTGTTAAAAATATCGACTAGAACTGAAAAATATAGTACACTGAAATAATAAAAAAATTTAAGGAGGGAATTATTTTGAAAAAAAATAATTTCATTATTTTTATCTATGTTGGTAGCAATTCCTATATTTGGTTTAGAGCCAAAAGATTTCAATGGAGATGGGGTAATAAACCAACAGGATGTTAGTTCCGTTGTTGAAAATTTGGACACCAACGAAAAAATATATGATGTTAATAATGATGGAGAAGTTGGAGTATTTGATTTAGCTCAAACATATTGGAGCACAAAAATTGACGTTAGTAATTTTGGTGGAGATATAAAAACAGCATCAGAATTTTATAATATAATGGGCCAAATAGACAATTTGTTTACAGACAAGACTTATACGAGTGTGGATACAAATACTGAAATTGAATATATTAATTTACTGATTGCTCAATTAACAAAATTTGACCTGGAAGGAAGCTTTGAAATTTTTTTTCAAGAATTACAACTAGTGAAAGATTTGCTTGAAACAGGAAACAGCAATTTAATTGGACCATTGTTAGATGTAAATCAAGAAAGACAATTTTCTGATAACTTAGGTGGAATTTTGAGTGATTTACAACCAATTGGTGCAGTGGGTATGTATGGGGAAGATATAATTATATATGTAGAAGCAGATTTAAATAAAGGGATGCCTGAACTTGTATTTTCTCAATATTATGGAGCTCCTGAAAAATACCTTGAAAATATTAAACTTAGAGAAGGCAGAAATATCATTAGTGTACCTATCATAGATGAAAGTTATGAAAATGGAGGTTCGATTTATGTTAAATATGATGGGAAGCTGCAAGAAGATGTTAAACTTCATCTTGCAAACATAAACAGTATTCCAATGCTGGACCTTAAAGTTGTTGATGAAGCTGCAAAAGATAAAATAAAAAAATATATTAGAAATTTAATTGAATATGTAGAGCAGTTAGATACTTCAAACTTAGAATACAATCCTTTAAATTCAACTGAAATAGGAACTTCGAAAGTATTAGCCTCTATACCAGCAAGTCAAGTCTTGGAGGGATTGGGTGATGGAGATATTAATTCTCAAGTTGAGAAATTATACGAAGCGTTGCAAGTGTGGGACAATATTATAGATACATATTATAAAGAGTTTGGATTTACAGAAGAAGATATGCCAACAAAACGACTGAATATTCGATATATGCCAAGTGAAACAGAAGTTTCAAATTATATTGGTAGTTCGTTTGAGTCTGTGTCAATGCTTATAAATGAAACCAAAAATGGTACAAACGGATATTTTTATTGGCTTATACAATTTTTTGAATATTATAGGTAAAAGTACTTTAAAAAAATAGTAACTGAGTGATTGTAGCTTTAATCAGTTTACTATATATAAAAGGATAGTACTCTAGCATTTTGCAATTTATGTGAAATTTAAACGAGTATAGTACAAGTATTGGGTAACATAAAATTTATTTATTGATATATAAAAGAAGGTGTTAAAATGAAACTTAAAACAAAGTTAAAGAATAATTTATCAAAACTAAAATTTAAAACAAAGCTGAACATGTCAAAAATGAAACTTAAAAGAAAGATAAAGAAACTAAAATAAATAATTTTGTTGTGACTAAGGAGATTTATAAGATAGTTATATAAAATAAAGTGTGATATAATAATAATATGCAGTAAAAGTACTTTGAATTATTAGCGGTGCAGGAGCGAATTTACTCCTAAACCCTAATAATCAGCTTATAAGTACGTATACATAAGATAGCTTTTATAGAGGAACTTAAAGAAAATATATTTTTTATGTAGGTAAATTTTATATTGTATAAGGGAGGGATATAAAATGTTCATGTTTGCAACTATATTTGTTGGTGTTATTTTTATGATAATAACAATTACAAAGTTTAAGCAACATCCTTTTTTAATTTTAATTATGACAGCAGTTTTAGTGGGGCTAGCTAATGGTATACCAGCAACAGAGATTATAACAACAGTAAAAAGTGGTTTTGGAAATATATTGTCAAGTATAGGTATTGTAATTTTAGCTGGAACAATGATAGGAACAATTTTAGAAAAAACAGGAGCAGCTTTGACAATGGCTAACAGCATTTTAAAAGTTGTAGGTAAAAATAATAGTATTTTAACTATGGGGATTACAGGATATGTAACAGGCATACCTGTATTTTGTGACTCGGGATTTGTTATTTTAAATCCGATAGCTAGAGCTTTAGCAAGTAGAAGTAAAGTATCATTAGCTGTTATGGCAACGGCTTTATCAGGAGGATTATATGCTACTCATTGCCTTGTGCCACCGACACCAGGACCTATTGCTATGGCAGGTACTTTAGGGGCAGACTTAGGATTGACTATACTGGTAGGACTAGCAATATCTATTCCTGTAGCGTTGATAGCTATTTTATATGCAGCTAAAGTTGGAAGTAAAATTGATATACCAGCAAATCCAGAAAACACAATTGAGGAATTAATAGAAAAGTATGGCCAGTTACCAAGTGCATTGCACAGCTTTTCACCAATTTTATTACCAATTGTATTAATAGCACTACAATCAATTGCAAATTTTCCAAGTGCACCTTTTGGCGAAGGGCTGTTAAAGACAACTTTAGGATTTTTTGGAGAACCTATGATAGCATTAATACTTGGGGTGTTTGTAGCTATGACTTTAATACCAGCATCTGAAAAGGAAAATTCATTAAAATGGCTTTCAGAAGGAGTTACAAATTCGGCAGGTATACTAGCCATTACTGGAGCAGGAGGTTCTTTTGGAGCTATATTACAAAAATTACCTATTGCAGATGTTTTAGGGGAGTCAATGCTAGAGCTAGGAGTGGGAATTTTGTTACCATTTATAATAGCAGCTCTTTTGAAAACGGCTATGGGCTCTTCGACAGTTTCAATGATTACTACTTCAGCAATGATAGCACCAATGATTGTATCTCTTGGGCTTGGTAGCGATATAGGTAGAGTGCTAGTGTTAATGGCAGTTGGAGCTGGTGCAATGACTGTTTCACATGCTAATGATTCATACTTTTGGGTTGTATCTCAATTTTCAGATATGGATACAAAAGCAGCATATAAATGTCAAACTGGTGTAACAGCGGTGATGGGTTTTAGTACTTTAATTATTGTTTCAATATTATCTATTATATTTGTTTAGGAGTATATTAAAGTATAAAACTATCTATGTGTACAATGAGAATGTTATAAATTATTGGCGAATTAATCAATTTATAAAAAAAAAGAGGATAGGGGAAATCTATCTTCTTTTTTTAGTTTTATATTATCACATAATACATATTTTTTAATACTATGAAGTATGGGACTATTTACGTATAATTGAGGTGATTATATTGTCAAATATAATAGAGTTTAAAAATGTGTATAAAAGCTTTTACACTAAAGAAGGTGAAATTGCTGTAATAGAAAATTTAAATTTGACTTTAGAAAAAGGAAAGATTTTAGGACTTCTTGGACCATCTGGAAGTGGAAAATCAACTATACTTAATATGGTGACTAATTTAACTGAGCCAACTAGTGGAGATATTAAAGTAAATGGAAAAATTGGATATATGTTTCAAAAAGATAATTTATTAGATTGGAGAACCATTAAAGATAACATAATGATTGGTTTAGAGATACAAAACAAAATAGATAATGAAGCTCTTTTAAAAATAGACAGTTTATTAAAAATGTATGACTTATGGGAGTTCAAAAATAGATTTCCAAGAGAATTATCTGGAGGCATGAGACAACGTGTTGCTTTAATTAGAACACTTGCAACTGATCCAGATATTTTGCTTTTAGATGAACCTTTTTCAGCACTGGATTATCAAACAAGATTACTAGTAAGTGATGATATACATAGAATTATTAAACAAGAAAATAAAGATGCAATCTTGGTAACACATGATATTTCAGAAGGAATTGCGATGTGCGATACTGTTTGTGTTTTATCTAAAAGGCCGGCTACTATAAAACAAACATATAATATAAAACTTACTATTGATAAGGAAGAAACTCATACTGAAATTAAACGGACTCCAATGAATTCACGTAATGCACCAGAATTTAGAACTTATTTTGATTTGGTATGGAAGGAGTTGGAGGTATATGCAAAACAATAGTAAAGGATATCAAGCATATTTAAGAAAGCAGGAGAAACAAAGAAAGAGTATTATAGTATGGCAAGTTACAATATTAATAAGTTTTGTTGCGTTATGGGAAATTTTAGCAAGAATGGATATAATTAATACATTTTTATTAAGTAGCCCTTCTGATATTATTGGTTTATTCTTTGAATATTTAAAAGATGGCAGTATATTTGTTCACATAGGCATTTCTGTATGGGAAACTATTTTAGGATTTAGTATAGGTACAGTCTTGGGAATAATTATAGCAATTATGCTATGGTGGTCAGAGCCCATTGCTAAGATTTTAGATCCATTCCTAGTGGTGTTAAATGCACTACCTAAAACAGCGTTGGCTCCAATAATTATTGTTTGGGCAGGCACTGGTATAAAGGGCATTGTTGTTGTTGCTGTTGCTATATCACTAGTGACAACTATTTTATCAGCATATAACTATTTTATAAATGTAGATGAAGATAAAGTAAAGATGTTAAAAAGCTTTGGAGCTACTAAATATCAAATTTTAATCAAACTTATTTTTCCAAGCAATATAGGTAATTTAATAAATATAGCAAAAATAAATATAGGTCTTGCTTGGGTTGGTGTTATTGTGGGTGAGTTTTTAGTATCAAGGTATGGGCTGGGTTATTTAATTGTATATGGTGGGCAGGTGTTTAAACTGGACTTAGTTATGATGGGAGTTGTGGTGCTTGCCATTTGTGCACTAGCAATGTACCAAGCTATAAATGTACTTGAAAAACGGTATAAAGCGAAACAAAAATAGTGAAAGAGTTCCTCTTTAAGAGGAACTCTTATTATTTTGCACTATTAATTCTTTTTTCTATATATTTAGCGACTTTACTTAAGGTAATAATAACTACCATATACATAAAACCTATAATAGCCCAAGTTTCCAAACTTTTAAAAGTATTACCAGATATTGTTTTGCCTGTGTTTGTAAGTTCAGGGAACCCTATTACTGATAAAATGGATGTATCTTTTAAAGTAATAATAAATTGGTTTATAATAGAAGGTATCATTGTAACAATTGCTTGTGGCAAAATCACATATTGCATACTTTGTGAATATGTAAGTCCAAGACTTCGAGAGGCTTCCATTTGCCCTATGTTTACACTTTCAATTCCAGCACGAAAAATCTCAGCCATATATGCACCACAGTTCATTGAAAGTGCAATAGTTCCTGCTTCCAATGCTGAAAGACGAAACCCTTCAATCCCCATAAGCTTTATTCCTGCTGGAATACCAAAATAAATAAAATATGCTAAAACAATAAGTGGTACGCCACGAACAGCATCCACGTAAATCATACCTAAAATATTAAGTAGCTTATTTTTACCGACATTAAATAGCGCAACAATCATTCCGATAATCATGGCAAAAAACAAAGATAATAGTGTAAGTAGCAGTGTTTTTCCTAGTGCTGAAATTAACATATTTCCATATGTTTCAATTATAGCAATCATAAATTTCCCCCCTTAATTATAAGAGGGCGAACTAATATTCGCCCATACAAATTAATCTTCTTTTAAATATTTATTAATAATTTCATCATATTGTCCACTAGCTTTGACATTAGCAAGACCACTATTAAACATGTCTAGCAACTCACGAGCACTCTCACTCATAATTGCAAATCCATAAGCAGAACTTTCACTTTCCATTCCTTCAGGAATTTTTAAATCTAATTCACCAGTCTTAATGGAAGCTGCCATAACTGGAGTATCTTCTACACAAGCAGCACTGTTTCCTAAAATAACGTCTTGATACATTGTTGGAGAGTCTTCAAATACAGTAGTAGTAAAACCGTATTTATCTTTTATACTATTTGCAAAGCTTGCTCCTGCTGTCCCGTTTTTTATAGCTACATTTTTTCCTCGTAAATCTTCAAAGCTTGAAATATCACTTTCTTTAGCTACTGTAAAGGTTTGTGCTGTATTAAAATATCCATCAGAAAATATCCAGCCGGAGTCTTTACGTTCTTGGTTTATGGTAGCACCAGCAATTAATCCATCTGCTTGACCCGCTTGAACAGCTGCCACAGCTGCGTCCCATCCTAAACTATGTAGTTCATAATCAAAATTTTGGTCTTGTGCAATTGCATCAAGCAAATCTACATCAATTCCCACAAATTCATTATTTGCGTTTGTATACTCGAAAGGAATATATACTGTGTCCGTTGCGATAATCCAAGTTTTATCATTTTCTATAGTGTCAGCACTTGTTGTTTTGGCGGAAGAATTGCTACATCCTGCAAATATACTTCCAGTCAAAACTGTACCTAGTAAAAATAATATTGATTTTTTCATATAAAATCACCCTCATTTTTTTAGAATTTATATTATTTAGTATAAATATATTAATATCCTAGTGATAATATTACTAGTGGTATTCCTAATAAATGTAGCTTGTATTAAAATAGATTTTGATATTGTATATAATTTTGATTGGACAGAAAAATTTTAAGTCAAAATTATAGAACAAATTTTTTCTATTGCTGTTAAATACAAAAATGACTACAATACTAATTTGACATATGAAATAATTTTTATTATAAATTATTTCATATACAAAAAAATGGATATTCTGTTCTTCATATTTTTTTATTGAAAAAGATTAATGAATAGAAGATTGATATTATTAGTCAATATAAAGAGGAGTGCAAGATGTATTCAGTGTCTTGTGAAATTTTATCAAATTTTACAATGCCAATTAATATAAAGAAGCCTTCTCGTATTAACAATGACTTTTATTTGTTGGAACATGATATTGAAGAGAGTAGTGGGAGATATTCATTGTATTAAAAAGAACCTTTGTCGCATAAACAACAAAGGTTCTTTTACATTTAAAAAAAACGTTTTTCTGACGGACCATCTTCTGAGATGCTCATTTCTGTACCACCTATATAAAAATAATAGGTACGCACCGAAATTTCATCTATATTCTTATATTACTTAAAAAATAAATTACCCCTATTGCAATTAAAAGAATTGAAACTGCAATATATAGTACCGTGCCTTTTATATTTTTAGCATCGCTGTCAATTCCACTTATTTTTAATAATCTTATAAATTGCAATCAACACATTTGTGCTTAGTAAAAGCAGGATCAATAAACAAAAAACAACCAATGAAAAAGGCATATTCCATGTAGGGTAGATAAATGTGTTATAGAAATAAAATATAATAATTGCAATCATAATGATTATACTTGCAACACTTTTGATTTTTTGTTTTTGTTGAATATATTTTTCTTGTTGGTTGAGTTCATGTAGTTTTAAAAATTTATTAATCATTATAACTCTCTCCTAACGATAAATTGCATATAGCTACAAGTATCCTATTATATTTTGTGACTATATACACACTTAATTATAATAAATGTTAGCTTTACTATTTAGCACACCCATACAAGAATCTAAGCAATTATTATAATCATCAACAAAATAATATATTTTAGTATCATTTGAGTTGTTTTCATATACTCTAAAATAATATTGATCGAATACACCAATTAGAATATTCAAGTCTCCACTCATCTGTATCATACTCAAAATTCAAAAAAAGTATCTTGATGTACATTCAAACTGTTACTCATAACCTTCCGAACCATAATCTCACGCAGAATCTTCAATTCAATACAGATCCGATGGCAGCCCCAACTTTTATTGATAAAAATAGAATTAAATAAATTGTAAATTTCATCTATATCCTGTGTATATTATTTAAAAAATAAATTACCCCTATTACAATTAAAATAATTGCTATTGCAAGACCTATTAACGCGCCTTTTATAAGCATATTTTTAACATTACTGTCAGTTAAACTTCTTTTTAATAGTTTATAAATTAGAATCGACACAGATATTTCTAGTGGAAGCATGACCAATAAATAAAAAACAACCAAATTAAAAGGCCTATCCCCTGTAGAGTAGATATATGCGTCATATAAATTAGATATAATCATTGCAATTAGAAGGGTTATAAATACAACACTTTTGATTTTTTGTTTTTGTTGAATATATTGTTCTTGTTGGTTGAGTTTACGTGGTTTTAAAAATTTATTAATCATTATAACTCTCCTCTCTTCTAATGATAAATTGTATATAGCCACAAGTATCCTATTATACTTTGCGACTATGTACACACTTAATTATAATGAATGTTATCTGTACTATTTAGCACATCCATATAAGAATCTAAGCAATTATTATAATCATCAATTAAATCATATATTTCTTCAGCAGCACTGACTGTAGCTGAAGTTGCTTTTACAATCTCAGTAGCAGCTTTAGGAGTTAGTATCCACCACTGGCTACAGCAGAGTGACTAGTCATACCAGCTTTTACAATTTTCCAAGTAGCTGTAGTAACATTGTCAATTACTATAAATTCTTGTTCATTTTATCGAGTAGTTTATTTGCCACACCTACTGGATCAAATTTGAGAATTGTTAGATAAAATAATTCTATATACTCAAATATCAATGCTTTTGCATGTCTATAATTTCTTATTGTAAATCTATGTATCCTGTTCATTAGTTATTATTCGTTTATGTATGCAAAGCTATCTATATCAAATTGCAGAACAATAGTGTTATTCTCTACTAACTAAAATAAAAATGTTCAAATAAGTAACCCTGCCTACTAATTTATATCATACAATAAAATTAACAATATGTCAATTTAAAATACCGTTTAAAATAAAAATAATTTGAGTGTTAGTAAGGTATAATTTTCACTCTAATTTGCATCTTCATATGCCTATAATTTTGTTATTCACAATGACATCTTTGAAAAATGAGTAGACTTACCCTAAATTGCTTATTGTAAATAAATATTATTAGACTATAAAGAAAGCAGCTTTGTTAGTTAAAGCAACCTATATTAAGCATACTTATATTTCAATATTAGCAATTGACCATGTACCTTCATTATTATGAACTACAATTATATGCCTCTAAAATGAGGTGTACAAATTACACAAATGTATATAAATATGCAT
>LJHD01000060.1 GCA_001983475.1 Candidatus Epulonipiscium fishelsonii
AATAGGTTTAAAAAAAAAGAAAAGACCTTTGGCCTTTTCTTTTTTATAAACTATTATTTTTATAGTACCAAATTCGGCGAGTATACATTTGAGGAGGTGTGCATATGTACGCAATTATTGAAACTGGTGGAAAACAGTATAAAGTTGAAGAAGGTAACATAATAAATATTGAGAAATTGGACATGGCTGTTGGAGAAACAGTGAATTTTGAACAAATTTTAGCAGTATCAACCGACAAAGGGATGAATGTAGGAAATCCAACTGTAAAAGGTGCTAAAATAAAAGGTGAAATTCTTGCTCAATTTAAAGGTAAAAAAATTATTGTATTCAAATATAAACGTAAAAAATCTTATAAAAAGAAAAAAGGTCACCGTCAGCTTTATACCAAAGTAAAAATTACTAGTATTACAGCATAATGATTTCTGTTACAATCTATAGAGTTAATAGTGAGATTTATCGCTTTAAAGTTATCGGACATGCTGGATATGGTGCAAAAGGTTTTGATATTGTTTGTGCAGGTGTAAGCACACTTGTTTTTACAACAATTAATTCAATTCATCATTTTATAAATGAGCCCATGAAAGAAAATAAGATAGATAAGAAAAAAGGTATAATAGATTATACTTTTCCAAACATAAAAAATGGAAAGTATTGTGAAAAAACATCTTTACTTTTAGAAAGTATGGTGTTGGGGCTCAAATCAATGGAAAATATGTACGGAGAATACATTAAAATAGAGCATAAACTTAAATGAATGTGAGGTGAGCAATATGTTAAAATTAGACCTTCAGTTTTTTGCAAGTAAAAAGGGAGTTGGTTCTTCAAAGAACGGACGTGACTCTCATTCCAAACGTCTTGGTTGTAAAAGAGCAGATGGACAATTTGTAAAAGCAGGTAATATTTTATATCGTCAAAGAGGAACAAAAATTCACCCTGGAAACAATGTTGGACGTGGTGGAGATGATACATTATTTGCACTAGTAGATGGAACTGTAAGATACGAGCACAAAGGAAAAAGTAAGAAGAAAGTTTCTATTTATCCATTAGCAAAAGAAGCATAGATAATTAACTAAGAGTCAATTACCCCCACCACTTTTAGCGGTGGGGGACTTCTCGCTAAAAAATGTTAAATAAGGTTTCAACATTCCATTGTTGAAACCTTATTTTTTATAATTTAAAGATAAAATATATTTATCTCTATAATTTTTTGAAAGGAAGGCGTATAAATGTTTGTAGATAACGTCAAAATATATTTAAAATCAGGAAAAGGAGGTGATGGACATGTTTCTTTTAGGCGAGAGAAGTATATCCCAAATGGTGGACCTGATGGTGGGGATGGTGGTAGAGGTGGCCACATTATTTTTGAAGTAGACCCTGGAAGTAATACCTTAATGAGTTTTAAACATCATAGACATTATAAAGCTAGTGACGGTGAAAATGGTGGGAAAAAGCGTTGTCATGGAAAAGATGCAAAAGATTTAACTATAAAAGTCCCTCAAGGAACAATTATTCGAGAATCAGAAACTGGAAAAATCATAGCAGATCTACATGAAAAAGATGAAAAGAAAATTATTTTTAAAGGCGGGTCTGGCGGGAAAGGCAATCAACATTTTGCCACTCCAACTAGACAGGCCCCGAAATATGCTGAGCGTGGTAGAGAAGGAAAAGAATATTGGGTCATATTAGAATTGAAAATGATTGCTGATGTAGGACTTGTAGGATATCCAAACGTTGGCAAATCTACTTTACTATCAATGGTAAGTAATGCGCAACCTAAAATTGCAAACTATCACTTTACTACACTAGCACCAAATTTAGGAGTTGTAACAAATAAATACGGAAAACAATTTATTATGGCTGATATTCCTGGATTAATAGATGGTGCCTCTAGCGGAGTTGGGTTAGGACATGACTTTTTACGTCATATTGAAAGAACTAAAGTGTTGGTACATGTAGTTGATGCTTCAGGGTCTGAGGGCCGTGATCCAATACAAGATATTTATAACATACAAAAAGAATTAATAGAATACAATCCAAATATGTTAAAAGACAAACCTCAAATTATCGCAGCTAATAAAATTGATATTTCAAGTGAAAACTTGGAAAGACTAGTTGAAGAATTTGAAACTAAACGGGGGATAAAAGTTGTTCCTATTTCAGCTACTGGAAATGAAAACTTACAAAATTTACTTTCAGACATTGCAGATTTATTAGAAACAGTAACCACTGAACCAATAATATTTGAACCTGAATTTGTAGATGAACTAGACAATCCTAAATATCAAAAATTTACCATTACAGAAGTCGAAGAAGGATACTTTGCAGTGGAAGGTGTTGGTGTAGAAAAAATGATTGGATACACTTCTTTAGACACCGAAAAAGGTCTGGCATTTTTCCAAAAATATCTGCGTGAAAAAGGAATTATAGCCGCACTTGAAGAAGCAGGCATCCAAGAGGGAGAAACTGTAAGAATTTATAATTTGGAATTTGATTATTACAAGTAAAACAAAATAGCATTCAGAAAATAAACATACTAATTAAGACATGTCAATTACCACATACCATAAAGGGATAGTAATTTTATGCCTTAAAATTTATAAAAACTATGATGCAAAATTGAAAGGAAACATTTATGTTAAATTTAACAAGTAAACAACGAGCATATTTAAAATCTATGGCTCATGATATTACACCAATTTTTCAAGTAGGAAAAAATGGTGTAACTCCAGACTTAACAACTGGTATAGATGAAGCATTAGAAGCACGTGAAATAATAAAAATTAGTGTATTACAAAATTGTATGATGCAACCACAAGAAATTTGTCAAACATTAAGTGAAAGAACAAAATCCACTCCTGTACAAATTATTGGTAAACGTATAGTTTTATATAGACCACACAAAACAAATCCAAAAATAACTTTACCAAAGGCGTAGGTGAATATTAACTATGAACATTGCTATTTTAGGAGGTACATTTGACCCAATTCATACTGGGCATCTTGCAATTGCTCAAGAAGTAATTGACAAGATGAATATAGATAAAATTTTATTTATTCCGTCTGGGAATCCCCCTCATAAAAATGAAGTTACTTCAAAAGAAGATAGATTTAATATGACTAAAATTGCTATTATGGATAATCCAAAGTTTGAAATATCTGATATTGAAATTAATAAGCAGAACTTTAGCTATACAATTGATACTATAAACGATTTACATCACAAATATATAGAAGACAATCTATTTTTTATTATTGGAGCAGATAATTTAAAATTTATATCAAATTGGAAAGACAGCAAAAATCTGTTAAAAAAATGTTCATTTATTGTACTAAGTCGTCCAGATGTTTCTAATGAAGACGCTTTAAAGTATCTTAAGGATTTTAAAAAGCAAGGGGCACAAATGAAATATCTTGAAAGTGTTTTACTAGATATTTCATCATCAAACATAAGAGATAGAGTTGTTATGGACCAATCTATCAAATATATTGTACCTGAAAATGTTATACAATATATAAATAAACATGGGTTATATAAACAATATCCAACTTTAGATAAAGATTTAATAAATTCAATGTATTATTTTGTAAAATCTAAAATACCTAAAAAGCGTTTTATTCATACTCAAGGTGTAGTACAAATGGCGTTGGAGCTTGCAAAAATTCATGGTGAAAATTTAGACAAAGTATATATCGGAGCTTTATTTCATGATATATCAAAGAAAATGCATTTTGAGGAATATAAAGGTAAAATTGATTGGGATAGTTTTGAAATTGAACAAGACCATTTAAAACACGGTAAGTTAGGAGCTTATATTTTACAGCAACATTTTAATGTGAATAATGAAGATATTTTAAATAGTATTCGTTTTCATACCGTTGGCCGTCCAAACATGTCTAGACTAGAAAAAATTATTTATCTTGCAGATATGGTTGAATATGGTCGAGAAGATGGAATTGAAGAACTAAGAGAACTTTGTCGAAAAGATTTAGATAAAGCTATGTATTTAGCTTTGATTATATCAAAAGACTATGTCATAGGAAAAGGTCAAAAAATTCATCCAATTGTGGATAAGTTAATAAATGAATATAAGTCATATATTCATTTTTAATCACTTTAGAATCCCCCCGCCTTTAGATATAGTGAGTGTCAGATGGTACTGAAAAAGTACTTGTATAGGAATATAATAATAAAGATAAGATAATTTCCTAAAGATTATCTTATCTTCTTTTTAACTACTTACATTAGGTTATCAAAAATAATAAAAAGATTAAAATCTGTACTATATAAATGCAATACCCGCTACTGGAAATAAATTTATCTTTTAATTACTTTAGCATTCCACGTATTTTAGAGTTGGGAATACTTATGTTTTTAATATAAAAAGAGTGGATACTTAAAATACGTTTGCTATAACTAAGTTGTTGAATAAATCCTTGATTTCTTATAATTAATAAAAAAGTACACAACTTTTAAAGCCGTAAGTTAGATCGGAGCTTCGCCCAGAACGCAAAATCAATTTATCATTAATATATCATTATAGAGAAAGCAACTTCATTGGTTAAATGTACTAATGAAAATGAATTATTTAACAGCTTATATAAAAATTAATATTTCAAATTAAATTAACATGTAAAAGGTTATTTGACAAATAATATAATTTTTGGTAGAATAATATTACGGGATGTGGCTCAGTTTGGTTAGAGTGCTGGTCTGGGGGACCAGAGGTCGCAGGTTCAAATCCTGTCATTCCGATTAAATTTAGATTTCCTTTCTTACTTTAAGAGGTATTTCTAATTTTTCAGCAAGAAGTTGACTTTGCTTTATATATTCTTCTCCAATTACATCAACCACTGAAAATTGTACGTTTGGTACTGTTTTCTTACATTTCTTTGCAAATTCTAACATACTTTCAAATGCTATTTCAGGATATATTGGTTGTGTAACCTGATTATATTTTTCTTTATTATGAGCATTTAAACTTATTGATATTGCCTCCACTAGTCCTGTTAACATTGACGGAACATCTTTTTTATGAATTAGGGAACCCAGTCCATTAGTATTAATGCGTATTGATGTTGTTGTATGTTTTTTTATCCAAGTAGCTATTTCAATTACAATGTCAATACGCATTAAAGGTTCTCCAAACCCACAAAATACTATCTCATCATAAGAATTTAAATCATATTCTTTCAATTTACTTAGTATTTCCTCTATTGTTGGTTCTCTTTCAAGCCACAGGCTTTCATTATAATTTATTCCATTATTATCATTTCTTAAACAAAATGTACAATTACAACAACATTTATTAGTAATATTAATGTAAAGTGAGTTTTTTATTGTATAAATAATATTCATGCATATGTTCCTTTCTGTTTTAATTTTCGATTTTATTTTTTAGCTATTATATTGTATAATTGTTTAGTATGTCCTTTTTAAAAATAAAATATAATCTTTTATCTTTTTCGCCACTTTACTGTAATAAAAACTTAGTGTTTTCGTATATTCATACAATTGTCTTGGTTAATTTATACAAATTTCTTGATTTAATATAGCGTATGTTTTATAATATTGGAGAAGTACTTATAAACTGAATTATGACGGTTTGATACGGAAGTGTATAACAAAGGATTTACCTCTACACTTCTAATAACAATCAAACTTATTAACTACTATTTTAACGTGCTGAAGATGATACTATTTTATGGACATAAATAATTATGAAAAAAGTACACAACTTTTAAAGCGAGGAGTGGAGTAGCATGACACAAAATCACTTTATTCATTAATATAGTATCATTGAGAAGTATATCATACTATAAATTAAGCAACTTTATTAGTTAAATGTACTAAATTAAAATGAATTATTCAACAGCTTATAAATAATAATCAATAAAGGAGATTTTAAATGGGATTTATATTGAATAAAATAAGTGCAGATAATTTTTTATCCAGCTTAAAAGATGAATATTACATTTTTGCCCCTAAATGTTTCGAATTTGGTGGCACATATTCGGATACAGATACTATTAGATATTCTCAAATAAATTCATTTGATGAGATAGTATTTGATAAAAAATCATTATATTCTTTTAAAGAAGCTATTTTTCACATTTCTCAAACTATTTTTTATTTCACAGAAGACCAAGCAAAAGAATCAAATTTTAATCCAAAAAAAGTCCTAATATTTTTAAGAAATTGTGATTTACATGGATTAAAACGTCTTGATGATATTTATCTACACAATGGTCCAGAAGACCATTATTACAAAAATTTAAGAGAAAATGTAAAATTTGTAGTTATGGGTTGTGAAAATTCATTTGAGAATTGTTTTTGTGTAAGCATGGGAACAAACAAAAATGATGACTATGATTTATCAATTGATAAGCAAGATGATAACTATTTAATAACTTGTAAAGATAACGAATTCAATAAAATTTTAGCAGATTTAAATATTTCTCAAACAGAAATTATCCCTAAATTTGTCACTTCAAATTCTGTTAAAGTTAATATTCCAGATAATCTTTCGAATGATATTGCAAATAACAGTATATGGAACGAGTACGATATTCGTTGCATCGCTTGTGGAAGATGTAATTTTGTATGTCCAACATGTACTTGTTTTAGTATGCAAGATATATTTTATACTGACAATGGAAAAGTTGGTGAACGTCGCCGAATATGGGCTTCTTGTATGGTAGATGGCTTCACAGATATGGCGGGTGGACACAGCTACAGAGTAAAAAAAGGTCAACGTATGCGTTATAAAGTTCTTCACAAAGTTTTAAATCATAAAAAGCGTTATGGAGAACACATGTGTGTTGGTTGTGGAAGATGTGACGATATTTGTCCAGAATATATTTCCTTCTCAAACTCTATAAATAAACTTGAAAATGCTATGAAAGAGGTGACTTCAAATGAATAACTATATACCTTTTAGCTCAGACATTCTTGATGTTATAAAGCACACAGATATAGAATTTACTTTTCGTATGTCTTATAAAGGGAATGTAAAGCCAGGACAATTTTTTGAGGTAAGTATTCCAAAATTTGGAGAAGCACCTATTTCTGTAAGTGGTATTGGAAAAAATTATATTGATTTAACAATTCGTAAAGTTGGACGAGTAACAAATGAAGTGTTTGAGCATTATATAAGTGATACTTTTATGTTAAGGGGACCATACGGAAATGGATTTGATGTAGATATATATAAAGGAAAAGAACTAGTGGTTATTGCAGGAGGTACAGGACTTTCTCCAGTACGTGGAGTAATCGATTATTTTGCAAATCATAAAGATGAAGTTGCAGGAATGACTTTAATAGTAGGATTTAAAAGTCCAGAGGATATTTTGTTTAAAGAAGACTTAGAACGTTGGCAAAA
Source organism: Candidatus Epulonipiscium fishelsonii (assembly GCA_001983475.1). Classification (GTDB taxonomy): domain Bacteria; phylum Bacillota; class Clostridia; order Lachnospirales; family Cellulosilyticaceae; genus Epulopiscium_A. The sequence goes on from LJHD01000060.1 coordinate 7,380, forward strand.
AACAATAGATGTAGTGTTAACAGTTGATAGTACTGATGATACCAAAAATTATCGCACTGGATTTGTTACAGAATATATCCCAGAATTAAAATTCAATAATAAAGATAATGCTAATGTAATTGTTGTAGGTCCTCCTGTAATGATGAATTTTTCTGTAAAATGTATATTAAATATAGGCATCAAAGAAGAACAAATTTGGGTTTCACATGAAAGAAAAATGTGTTGTGGCCTTGGAAAATGTGGACATTGTAGAATAAATGACACGTATATATGTCTGGATGGACCTGTATTTAATTATACTGTTGGAAAAACTTTAATAGACTAAGGGAGGTAATACAATGGATATTAATACTAAAAAATTAAAAAAGAATGCTTTTAGGGTTTCAAAGGTCAGAGGTATAACCGCTTCACGTATTCGTGTTCCAGGTGGCCACCTTAATGTAAAATATCTTGATACAATTAAGCATATTGCACAAACTTATAGGATAATGGCTATAAAACCTACTGTTAGTAGGATGTGAGCCTTAAAAATCCAGTAAGCGTATAAAGAAATTTGTACGTAGAGGCGATACTCTCAATCGTCCTATATACCACTTGAATTGCTGGAAACTCGTAAAGCTAACTAAACCACAACATAAATTTGAAATATAATTAGGTGTGAAGGTTACGAAAGTAGAAAAAATTAGTTAGATAACCCAAGGTTAAATCCTAAAGGTAAAGATACAATCGACAATCAGCAGGTAAGCTCCGAATTGATAAGCAAAGCTTAATCATACATGATAATGAAGCTCTGCTTCATCATAGGAGAAACTTCAACGACTATCCCTCTTAAAGGGAGTACACCATAAGCGATTGATGGTGGAAGTGGGTGGCTCTTAGCACAAAATTATATAGTTTTGGTGAAGAAGAAGATATAGTCTGTGCTTACATGAAAATGTAAGAAGTTCAAGGTAAAATATTAGTATTTACTAAGAGAACTGCATTAGGAGTAGCGTCTTATTGTGAACGACAACCTCAAATCCGTTATGATTATGAGGTTCAGGGTGATGGTACTATTCATATAACAAGTCGTCAAGGCTTTGAAATCATGGGAATTCCATTTGAAAAAATGCCTGAGGTAAATGCAGCTATCCAAGAAATAATTGATGGATTGGAAATAAATCAAGAAGCATTTGCACAAGGTTATCCATCTTCTGGAACAAGAAATATAAGTGCTTGCATAGGTAATAAAGTTTGCCCATATGCATGTTATAATACAACGAAATTTGCAAAACGCATTGAACATGCAGTTTTTCCAAATGATTTACACTTTAAAATATGTCTTACAGGGTGTCCAAATGATTGTGCTAAAGCTCGCATGAATGACTTTGGTATAATTGGAATGACATTACCACAATTTGAACCAGAACGCTGTGTAAGTTGTGGAGCATGTGTAAGAATGTGCACAAGAAAATCTGTTCAAGCACTTAATCCAATAAATTTTAGACCAGTTCGAAATAAAGAAAAATGCATTGGGTGTGGTGAATGTATTATTAATTGTCCAACTATGGCCTGGACTAGAAGTAAGAAAAAATATTATAAACTAGTTCTTTTAGGACGTACAGGTAAAAAGAATCCAAGACTTGGCGAAGACTTTCTTAAATGGGTTGATGAAGATAGCATTCTTAAAATTATTCTTAACACATATAACTATGTAAAACAATATATAGATGTGAATGCAGTAGGTGGAAAAGAACATATTGGATATATTGTTGATCGTACTGGATTTGAAGAATTTAAAAAATGGGCTTTAAAAGGAGTAGAACTTCCTCCAGAAACAGAAGTTTGTCAACCAATTTATTGGAGTGGCATACATTTTTAAATATTAAATAATGTGTATCCTTAAAAGACGGCTGTTATGTCGTCTTTTTTGTATTCAAATTCTCTTCATACTAGCTACAATTAGAAATTATGCCTAAAATACAATGTTGTGTTGATCTGGTGCTATTTCTTGATAAATTTCATCAACGATAACATAACTTACTAAAAAAATGTCTTTTAAATTTTTTATTTCTCCTATATAATATCTATATGACTCTAACTACATATAATTCTCCTATGTTTTAGGTTTATAATAACATGTTTAGAGTTTTTTTCTATTATTTTTTAACCAACATAAGAAATTAACTTATGTCTTATTAACATTAAATTAAGGAGTTGTAAAATGATTATACGTCTTGAACAACCAAAAGATTATGAAGAGGTAGAAACTGTAACCCGAGATGCATTTTGGAATTTATATTTTCCAGGTTGCTCGGAACATTTAGCAGTTCATAATCTTAGAAAAAGTAAAGACTTTATTCCAAAGCTTACCTTTGTTATAGAAGAAGATGGTAAAATACTTGGCTCGATATTTTATTCTAAGTCTAAAATAGTGACAAAAGATAATTTAGAAATTGAAACGATTACTTTTGGTCCAGTTAGTATTCATCCATCAAAACATAGACAAGGATATGGAAAAAAATTAATTATGCATTCAATTGAAGTTGCAAAAAACTTGGGGTATAAAGCAATTATAACTTTAGGCTATGACTATCATTATAAACCTTATGGATTTGTAGACGGAAAAGATATAGGAATATGCTTGCCTAATGGAAATTACACAGGTGTATTAGTTTTGCCTTTATACAAAAAATCTTTGGAAAATATTATAGGATGTGTTGAATTCACTCCTGCCCTTGAAACACCAATTAATGAAGTAGAAGAATTTGACAAAAAGTTTCCCTATAAGAAAAAAGAAGTTCTACCTTCTCAATATGAATATGAAAAAATGATAAGTCAATAATAAATTAGTAGAGGCGAAAGATATTCGTCTCTACTAAAGTTTTTAATACTATTAAATCATATTAACACTCTTTAAAATAATAATTTAGAATGATGAAAAAGCTAGAAGTCTTTTCTAATTTTATATAGTGTGACTAGTGGCAACGCCCCTATTGGAAGCTTCGCTCCCAAACCCTCATCGAAAAATATTTTTATTTATAAGTGCGAAGACTATAAGTATAGAAAGCTTTTTATGTAATATATATAATAAAAGCAAATTAAATTAATACACATTGAGTTTTAAATTACTCTTTTAAATAATTATTTTAGGTACAATTTCTAATTACATTTAATATACTAAATTAACCTACTACATTTTTCTAAATTTTTTTGTGCTTCTTCATCTCCTTGAGCAACTGCTAATTTAAACCATTTAATTGCTTCTTGTCTATTTTGTTTTACTCCGTTTCCTTCTAAATACAATTCACCTAGGATATTTTGAGCTGGTGCATGTCCATTTTCACCAGATTGTTTAAACAAATAAAAAGCTTTGTCTAAATTTATTATAGTACCATATCCTTGTTGATAACATTCAGCTAATTTATATTTAGCTTCAGCATTTCCTTTCATTGATAAATTATGATATATTGCAAATGCAACTTCATCACATCTTTTTAGACCATTACCAGTTTGTAAATACCATCCCAACCATAACCTTGCATCTTCATTTCCATCATTTGAAGCTTCTTGATGCCATTTAACTGCTTGTTTGTAATCTTGTTTTACACCTTCACCTAGTGCATAGCACTCACCTAATCGCACTTTTGCATATACATTTCCACGAGTTGCCAAGCTTTTAAAAATTTCAAAAGCAGCTCCAAAATCTTTTTTTATGCCATGACCCATCCTTAAACAATCCCCTAAGTTTAATTGAGCCATATCGTCACCTTCTGTTGCTGCCTCCTTGTATAGTTTAACTGCTTGTGCATAATCTCTTTCGATTATTTCTCCAAAATAATAACAATCTCCTAATCTTACTTTTGCTTTTGTATTTCCTTTATTGGCTGATTTTTCAAACCACTCTATTGCCTTTATATCATTATTTTTATAATATTCCATCCCTATTTCGTATTGTTTTTCGTTGTTCTCTATAAGTTCTATTATTAAATCCATATCTATTTTTCAGTCCTTTCTTTAAAATAATATTATTAATATAATTATTTTAGCATTTATTTGATATTATATCAATATTTTTTTTGTAATTAAAATTTATTTTTATACACAAAGAACTTAATTTTTTATTTATATAGTTTAAATATAGTTAATTTTTTATTATAGAATTAACACAAAATTTATAATTAGTTTAAAACAACAACTAATTATAAAATGATGTAAAAATAAATTGTAATCTTTTTTAATACATGTTATTATAATTTTGAGAGGATATAATTTTAAGTAAAATTTTTAAGCAACATTAAAGGGAGAGTGTTTCTTATGAGAATCGTACCCGTACATTTATTAAAAGAAAATGTTAGAATATCATCCGACATTTATGATACCAGTGGAAAAGTCATGTTTTATAAAGGATATAAAGTAACAAAAGATGCAATATCAAAATTAAAATACTTTAATATTAAATTTGTTCTTATTACAGATGAGTATTGTAATAGTGCAGATTTTCCATTAGCTGAGCTTAAATCATTGGCTGATGCTATTTTAAATTTGGAAAAATTCTACGAAATAACTTCAAATAATAAAGTAGATACAGAAATCTTTAGTGATGCATATTTTTCAGTATACGATTTAGTTGAAGAATTAATGATAGCTAAAAATAAACTTAAGATTAATTATTTACCAGACAATCTCATTGGAAACACTATTGCAAGCAATTCAATTTATACAGCAATTATGAGTACAATTTTAGGTTTAAAATTAGGATATGGATTAGAAGAAGCAGTAGAATTGTTTCTAGCAGCATACATGAGAAATGTAACTTTACATTCTCGTAAAATTAAAAATAAAAAACTTTTACATCCTATAACAGCATATGAATTCTTGAGTAAAAATTATATGTTATCCTCCAATATATTACTAGGAATTCTTCATCATCATGAAGCTATTGACGGATCAGGATATCCTCAAAAACTACAAGGTGATCAAATTTCAGAATATGCTAAAATAATCCATGTAATAAAAATGTTTTATGCACTAAGAAGTGCACCAGGAATGGCAATAAGAAATTATATAGACTTAAATAATTTCTTATTGAATGCTTCAACCAAATTTGACCTCGATATAATTGAAGCATTTGTTGAAAATACTCTATATTTTGCTGAAGATACATTGTTAAGGTTAAGCACTGGTGAAATAGCTTGTGTAATTGATGATGGAAACTCTTATATTTTCCCAACTTTAAAAATAGTAAAATCTAATGGAATGTATTATAAAGAAGGGGAAATTTTAAATATGGAACATATGCCGGGTGTAAACATTGTTTCATTTATGTATTATGTTGAATAATTTCAGAAATTAATAACGGATTTAGTGTTCATAAATCCGTTATCATGAATTAAAAGAAGTGTGGTACACTTCTTTTAGTTTATTCGTCTAATTTTAAAACACTCATAAATGCAGCCTGTGGAACTTCTACACTGCCAACTTGACGCATACGTTTTTTCCCTTCTTTTTGTTTTTCTAATAATTTACGTTTTCTTGAAATATCTCCTCCATAACATTTAGCAAGTACATCTTTACGCATGGCACTAATAGTTTCACGAGCAATAACTTTATTTCCAATAGCAGCTTGAATAGGAATTTCAAAAAGATGTCTATCTATTTCTTTTTTTAGCTTTTCTACAATTTTACGACCTTTGTTTACTGCACTGGTTTCATGTACAATTAAAGACAATGCATCAACTAGTTCTTTATTCACTAAAATATCAAGCTTTACAAGTTTAGACTCTGTATATCCTTTCATTTCATAATCAAATGAAGCATAGCCTTTTGTACGTGATTTTAATGCATCAAAAAAATCATATATTATTTCATTTAAAGGTAAATCATATGTTAAAACTGCTCGAGTTTCTTCTATATATTCCATCCCATAATAAATACCACGTCTTTCCTGACACAAATCCATAATTGCTCCAACATATGTTGAAGGAACCATAATTTTTGCTTCAACCATAGGTTCTTCCATATAGTTAATCTGTGATGGATCAGGTAAGTTTGCTGGGTTTGACAAATACATTACTTCTCCGTTAGTTTTGTGTACTTTATAAATAACATTTGGAGCTGTTGTTACTAAATCTAGATTATATTCACGCTCCAACCTTTCTTGTATAATTTCCATATGAAGTAATCCTAAAAATCCACATCTAAATCCAAAGCCAAGTGCAATGGATGTTTCAGGTTCAAATACTAGTGCTGCATCATTAAGCTGTAGTTTCTCTAAACTATCTCTTAAATCGCCATATTTTGCCCCATCAGCTGGATATAACCCGCAATATACCATTGGATTAACTTTTTTGTATCCTTCTAAAGGTATATCTGTTGGATTATTTGCGTCTGTGATAGTGTCACCAACATTAGTATCTTTTACATTTTTTATACTAGCTGTCAAATACCCAACCTCTCCTGCATTTATAATTTCCGTTGGTCTAAAGACTCCAGCTCCAAAGTATCCAACTTCAACAACTTCAAACTCTGCTTTTGTTGCCATCATACGAACTTTCATACCTTTTTTAACTAGACCTTCTTTAACTCTAAAA
>LJHD01000061.1 GCA_001983475.1 Candidatus Epulonipiscium fishelsonii
AACTTTAAACATTTACAACCTCATTATCTATATCATGATGGTGTTCTTGATCAGGAGCAGGTTTTTTTAATCCTTCTATTACTAGGTTATTTTTGTCAGCATAATCCCATAAAGCGGATTGAACAGCTTCTTCAGCCAGTAATGAACAATGTACTTTTACTGGAGGCAATCCATCTAACGCTTCCATTACAGATGTATTAGTTACTTTTAGAGCATCTTCTACAGTTTTTCCAATAATCATTTCTGTTGCTATTGAACTTGTTGCAATAGCTGCACCACAACCAAAAGTTTTAAATTTAGCATCTTTTATAACACCATTTTCAATTTTTAAATCTACTTTCATAATATCACCACATTTAGCATTACCAACTGTTCCTGAACCACTAGCATCTTTAATTTCGCCAACATTTCTTGGGTTCATAAAATGATCTATGACTTTTTCACTATACATAATTTCACCTCTTAAATTATTTAGATTCTTTTATAAATTCTTCATATAAAGGAGACATATCTCTCATTCGCTTTATTATAGCTGGTAACTTTTCTATTACCTCATCTACTTCTTTTTGTGTGGAGTTTTCACCCAAAGTCATTCTAATAGAGCCATGTGCTTTTTCATGTGGAAGTCCAATACTCAAAAGTACATGAGATGGGTCAAGCGAACCTGATGTACATGCTGAACCACTAGAAGCACAAATACCTTGCATATCTAAAAGTAATAATACTGATTCTCCTTCTACAAATTCAAATGATATATTGGTATTATTAGCAAGTCGATTTGTTGGATGTCCGTTTAATTTTGAATAAGGAATATTATTTAAAATTCCTTCTATTAATTTTGAGCGTAAATATACTAATTTATTAATCTTTTGATCAAAATCTTTATAAGCTAATTCCATAGCTTTTTCAAAACCTACAATAGCTGCAACATTTTCTGTTCCTCCACGTTTACCACGTTCTTGACCACCACCATGCATAAATTGGGAAATTTTTAAACCTCGACGAATAAATAAAGCACCTATTCCTTTTGGTCCATTTATTTTATGTCCTGATAAAGACAATAGATCAATATTTTGTTTTACTACATCAATTTTAATTTGGCCAACTGCTTGAACAGCATCAGTATGAAATGGTATGTCATGTTCTCTTGCAATTCGTCCAATTTCTTCAACAGGCATTATAGTACCAAT
>LJHD01000062.1 GCA_001983475.1 Candidatus Epulonipiscium fishelsonii
TAATATCAAATATATTATATATATATTATACAGATTTATGTACTATATATAACAAAAAACAAATTTATAAAAAGGAGACCAATTAATATGGAATGGTTAAATACTTATTTATTAAGTTATGGATTTATAGCTTTATTTATAGTTGTATTGTTAGAATATATGAATTTGCCAGGATTTCCATCAGGGGTAATAATGCCACTGGGAGGTTTTTGGATTTATAATAATAATCTAAGCTTTATACAAGGGTTACTAGTTACAGTTGCAGCAGGCTCAAGAATCAAATAAACTTCTTATAACAACCATGTCTCATGATATACGTACACCATTAACTCCTATAATTGGGTATTTAACTATTTTAAAAACAAGCAAAAACTTATCCGAAGAGCAAAAAGATAAGTTTTTAGACACTGCTCTTGCCAAGTAAGAACAACTAAAAGAACGAACTAATATGTTGTTTGAATATGCTTTGTTGTATTCAAACCAAAAACAACTAAACAAGATAAAAGTAAATGCTAAAGAATTAATAGAACAATTTATCTTTGAAAGTACTATAACTTTAAGTAATAACAACTTTACAATTGAAACTAATATTGATATTGAAGAAGCATTTGAGATTAACATTGATGTAAATGAACTTAATAGAGTCTTTGACAATGCGATTTCTAATATTCTTAAATATGGAGATAATGATTTTGCAGTAATATTTAAATCTTTAAATATAGATAATAAATTAAATATAACTATATCTAATCATATTAATTATGATATAGAATCAATAAGTACTGGTCTTGGAATCAACATATGTAAGAGTTTAATTAACCTTCATGGAGGAATTTTCGAAACTAAAAATATAGATAATACTTATGAAGTTTATATTTCTTTATAATTTGACTAGTATATTTACTAAAAGTTGCATAATAAATAAAATGATAATTTTGGATAATAAATATATAATATTGTTAATTTATCCTAAACATAATATTACCATTCTTAAAGCATAGTCTATAGTCTCTTAGCATTCAAGACATTTAGTCAGATGTTTTGACAACTTGTTATTGTCGTGTTTCACTTTAGAAACATTGCTAGTGCATTGAATATTTGCAATTAAAAATTGCTCAAAAGTTTTATGCTAAAGATGACTACTGCTAATAACTACTTATATTCAGTATAGCTATTTAATGTCAATTATTTTATGTACAAATTCTAATTGCGTCTAGTATACAATGCTAAAGATTTTTAAGAAAGTCCCTAGTTTCTCCTTTCCTTTATAGGCGAACGATGTTCGCCATATTTCTTAGTGTTGGCAGGTTGGACATATCCCATAAAAATATAATTTTTGGTAAGATAATTTAAAATTTGTTTCTTCTTGAACTTTATAAAAAAATTCATCTACAAAGTCTAAATGTAAATCATGAACTTCATTGCATTTGCTACAAATAATATGTGGATGAGGCGAAACAGTTGCATCATATCTAAAAGAGTTTTCTCCTACATTTATTTGTTGAACTAAATTAGCATCAACTAAGACGCTTAATGTTTTATATACAGTTGCAAGGCTCATTGTTGGATGAGTTTCTCTTAGTAAAGAGTAAATTGTCTCTACACTAGGATGACTTGTTGTATTTTTAAGCATGTAAAAAATAGAAAGCCGTTGAGGGGTAACTTTGAGCTTTTTTTGTCTAAGTATTTCTTTAGTCATCAACATTTAACCACTCCTATCTGATAATAATTATCTATATATTAAATCATATTTTTATAATAAAATCAATAGAACGAAAAATGAATATTTAGTTACTATATTAACAAAAAAATGATATACTAACATATAAAGCAGACCGTATGCTATTGTCTACGGTCTGCTTTATATGGAAATACTTAATGATGTATATACAAAAAAAATGGAAGTAAACCTGGCTGTTGGTATTTAGGCTATAGAAGAATTGAAAAAGTACCATGCTTCTTAATATTTTTAAACCATAAAAAGAGCTTTAAAAATGGTAGATACATCCATAGCTTATCAAAAATATGTATACATAGAGTAACAAGTTGTATATCAAAAAGACCTTATATATATAAGGTCTTTTTGATAATATACTAGCTATTACTTCTATAATTAAATTGTTAAATCAACATTAATATGTTTTATGTCTTCTTTTTTATTATTTTGTTCTTTAATTTCAACTAATTCTTCATCCATTTTTTTGTTTAATGATACAGCCATACTTTCTAATTCTGTAGTTTCGTCTAATTCGCCTTGAGAAGTTTTGGCTTCAGAGTTTATTCTTACATCACCTTTTAACCTTGATTGAGTAGAATATGCAGCTTTCATTTGTTCTAAATTAACTGAAACAAAATTAGGCATTTTCTGAGGCATAGTTTCTTCTTTTGTTTTTAGCTCAGGATTAAAAGCTTTTTTCGAATTTTCTTTTGCAGTTTTTTCCATTTCTTTTTGTTTAGCATTTGCAATTTCTGTTTCTATGTTAATAATTTTTTTATTAAGCTTTTCTATTTCATCTTCAATATTTTCACCAGTTAAAGATGCTTCTAATAATTCTTCTTTTCTTTCTTGAAGATTTTCTTTCTGTTTATTTAATGCATCAAGTTGAGACATAGCTTTTCCAGTTTTTGAAATAAAAACACTATCTTGCAAACTATTAAACCCGCGTTTAGATTTAGTTGTGTCTGATTTAGTTGTTTTATTAATTCCTATTAAATTGAATAAATGATATTGTCCAATTGCATTATTTATGTTCAAGTTTATTCCTCTTTTCTTTTATCCTATTGAGTATATCTTTCTTATATTTAATAACCTGTTGTGCTAGTTAAATATTTTATTATATGTACTATATAAGCTGAAGTATTTTGGGAATGAATCTTCTCAATAGGAGCTTCTTACTATAATCAAATTTAATTACTACTATTTCAAAGTATCTAGATACAATTAACTAGCACAAGACGTTATAGAAGTTTTTTTAATAT
>LJHD01000063.1 GCA_001983475.1 Candidatus Epulonipiscium fishelsonii
CGATGCATTGAATATTAGCAATTGAAAATTGATCGGAGGTTTTATGCCAGAAATGACTACTTCTAGCAACCACTTATATCATAATTCAAAGAATTGCTCTAATGTATTCAGTTGTATATATTGCAATAAAGATTAAAATATGGCAAGGGCTTAAAAGAAAGTTTAATAGCCTTATTATATTCAAGAGCTTTACAATTTATTTCGTAAAGCTTTATGCAATCTATCAATTTCATGTTTAAATGTAATCTTACAATTATCACAAATCAGCTTCTCAGCTGGTTCACCACAATTAATGCAAAAACTTTCTAACTCTATGTTATCCCATTTTATCTTTTCCTCATTAATTAACTGTTGTAAATATCTTGTAGATACTCCTGTCTTTTTATAAATTTGTGAACGCAGAATATTTGAATTATTGGTATCTAGGAAGTTTTGTACATATTCCAATATTTTTGCTTCATCCAGCATACACTCTTTACAAATTAAAGAGTCATTTTGAAGGTCATATTTAAACTCAAACTTTTCTTTACATAATCGGCATGTTTCAAGACTCATAATTGCTCCTCTTTTCTATATAATTTATTTATTTTTCCTTACATCTATAAAAATTAAAACAATCTTATTGAATTACTAAATTTTGCCAATAAATTTTATTTACATGATATTAATATGATAAATAGCTGTCAAAAATATTTTAATTATTCCATAAAATATTTTTACCATTTTTTATAAAAATAATATTGACATTTTAAAATAATATATATATAATGATAACATACTTAGTCAGTAAAGTAATTAACCGCTAAGGAGGGGCACTATGAAACTAAATTCTAATGAACCTATATTTATTCAAATTGCAAAGTATCTTGAAGACCAAATTATTCAAGACTTTATAGAAGAAGAAACTCAAATTCCATCTACTACAGAGTTGGCAAAAACATATGCTATTAATCCTGCTACAATTTTAAAGGGAATTAATATCCTAGTTTATAAACATGTTTTATATAAAAAAAGAGGAATAGGTATGTTTGTTTCTAAAGGGGCAAAAGCCATTATACAAACTGAGCGGAGAGAACTATTTAAAAGCAGTGTTGTCAGAACACTTATGGAAGAAGCAAATAAATTAGGAATTTCAAAACAAGAAATAGTGGAACAAATTGTAGACTGGGAGGAATAAAGATGATTGAAATAAAAAATCTTAATATAGCATTTAAAAGGAATGTTATTCTAAAGAATATAAATTTGAAAATGGAGCCCCATAAAATCTATGGAGTAATTGGAAAAAACGGAGCAGGAAAGACTACTTTATTAAATGCAATTGCTGGAGGATTTCCAAAAGTTAAAGGAACAATTAGAATTAATGGGATTGACCCATATTCTGATGCAACTGTTTTAGACAAGGTCTGTTTTGTTCGTGAAGATATGTTTTACGCATTTAAAACAGTTACGGTAAAAAACTACTTTAAAAGTTACAAAATACTTTATCCAAAATTTGATATGAGTTTAGCATTTAAACTTGCAACACATTTTAAGATTCCTTTAAAAAAGACATTTGGAAATCTTTCAAATGGACTGCAGACGATAGTTATTGACCTTGTTGGAATGTGTTCAATGGCAGAAATTATTATTTTTGATGAACCAACTATAGGGCTTGATGCAACAAACAGAGTACAATTTTATGAAATTCTGCTGCAACACTTTGCAACACATCAACAAACAATTATAATTTCAACACATCAAATAAATGAAACACAAAATTTATTTAACCATATAGTTATTGTTAAAGAGGGGGAAATTGCTGTAGACTCTGAAATGGATAACTTAGATTGTAATCCAACAGAATTACAAGAATATTTTGTTGAACTAAATAAGGGGGAGGAATTTAGTTATGATTAATTATATTAAATTATATTGGAAACAAAACATAGGACTATTTTTTATTGGGGCACTTATTTCCGCTTCAGATATTGTATTAGCTTTGCCAGTCGTTTTTGGAGGGGCTTTAAGCAAAGTTGAGATGTTTTCTACTGTTATTTTAATGAGTATGGTTTTTGGTTTTTTGGGGATGTTTGCAAGATTTAAAACTTTTATAAATATGAAGGCAAATCGCAAGCACAGTTTTTGGGGAATTACTGTTGGTGGATTGAGTATGTCAATGCTAATATTTTTTATAGCATATTTAGGAAGTATATTGATAGATTTTATTTATGATAAATTTTACCCTATGCTTGAGTGTAACCTTGGATTTGGAACGGTTTTGGAATTTAACCTGCTTGTGTTGGCAATGTTATGTGTAACTGTATTTGCATTAAGTCAGATGCTAGGAAGTTTTTTAATAAAATTTAAGGTTATTAATGTTATATTATGTATGATATTTATTGTACCTATTATGATTTTTGGAATTGGTTTTGCAACTCCAGCAATGGTTGCATTTAATATAATACAAGGAAATAGTATTATGCTTGTACTTATACTAAGCGCTTTGAGTGTGATATCCATAGGAATTAGTTACATTATATCAGTAAATAAATCTGTTATCATGAACAGATAAAAAAGTATTACCGTAAGAGCCTATAAGGACTCTATTTTGGAGTTATAGTATAAAAATGTTAAGAGAGAGAAATAGAGCTTAATGTGTTTCATAAAGGGGGAGAAATTTAGTTATGACTAATTATGTTCAATTATATTGGAAACAAAATATAAGATTACTTTGAAATAATAACAGATTTAGTCACGTAGTTCATGAATCCGTTATAATAAATTAAGAAAGCAATATGCATAATTCCTAGCATATTGCTTTTTTGTTGTTGATTAAATTTTATATCATATTAAATTATTATAATGTCATTCCATATTATTATTATACAAAATTTACTTTAGGTTGTATAATATGGTTATAAAAATTGTTAGTTATAAATTTAACGATTTTATATAAAAATAACAGATTTAGTCACGTCCTAAATCTGTTGTCATGAGGAGGAATATAAGTGAGAAAGTTTAAAACGGTATTTATGAGAGGCGGAACAAGTAAGGGCTGTATGTTTTTAAAAGAAAATTTGCCAAGTGATCAAAAAGAATGGGATAAGATATTTTTACAAGTAATGGGAGACCCAGATCCAAAGCAAATTGATGGTATGGGTGGAACCGTGTCTTCAAACAACAAGGTTGTGGTTGTTTGGAAAAGTGAAGAAAAAAATGTAGATATTGAATATCTAGTGGGTCAAATTATTGTTGGAAAAAGCCAAGTTGATTTTAAATCAAATTGTGGAAACATGACAGCTGCTGTGGGACCTTTTGCTGTTGAGGAAGGATTAGTTGAAATTACAGGGAATTCTACCACTGTTAAATTACTAAATAGAAACACTAATAAGTTTATTAATGTTGAAGTTCCTTGTGAAAATGGGTTAATAGCTATTGAAGGAGATTGTAAAATAGCTGGTGTAGACGGTACAGATCCAGAACTTAAAGTTAATTTTTTAAATCCAGCAGGAGCAAAAACTGGGGTATTACTTCCAACAGGTAAATCACTAGATGTTTTGGACATTGAAGGGCTTGGGAAAATTGAAGCCACTATCCTAGATGTATCAAATCCAATGGTTCTTGTTAGAGCAGAGGAAGTAGGACTTAAAGGTACAGAAAGCCCTGACGAAGTTAATGCCAACAAAAAAGCATCTGAATTGCTTGAAAAAATTAGAGGCACAGCAGCATGTATGATGGGGTTTGCAAAAGACTTAAAAGATGCAACTGAAAACAGCCCTGCTGTTCCAAAGGTAGGAGTTTTCACAAAACCACAAGCTTTTAAAACAATTGATAATTCCAATGTTTCAGCAGATGAGATGGATGTTTGTGTTAGAGTTATCTCTGTATTTAAATGTCACAAAGCATGCCCTTTAACGTCAGCAAGTTCAATTAGTGTTGCAGCTTTTTTAGAAGGAAGCTTAATTAACAAAGATTTAGGAGGAGAAGGGCAAACAAACGTTAGAATAGGGCACCCTAGCGGAGTTATGACAATGTATCCAGATATTCAAATTGAAAATGATGAAATTAAGCTTCCAGGGGTCGCTGTTCAAAGAACTGCAAGAAGAATTATGGAAGGTACAGTTTTTATAAAAGATTAACTTTACCTAGGGGGAATTAAATGCAAAAATTATATGGCATGGAATGGCCGATATTTACTTTTTTGCAGTAGTAATCCTTTTATCGGGCTGGATGGGTACTATCCTTTTATATAGTGCAGTTAAGATTTAACTTAAAAGTAGAGTACTATCCTTTATAGAGTAGTTAAGATTTAAAAGGGGGAAATAATTTATGAATGAACAAAAATTGTATTATGGGTTGCCTGTCTGGCTTATTATAGTTTCTATACTGGCAGTAGTTATACCTACTGCTATGGGGTTGCTTCCAGAAGATAATATGTTAGCCATTATATCAATAATGTTAGCGTTTGGATTTGTATTATACGAACTAGGGGAAAGGCTTCCAATTTGGAACGATTATATTGGTGGCGGAGCAGTTATGGCATTCTTTGGAGCAGCTGCATTTGAATTTTATGGGATAATCCCAGAGAAGTATGCAAAAGCTATAACATTCTTTTATGATGATTATGGTTTCCAAACACTTTTTATTTCATTACTTATTGTTTCAGCGGTATTAACAGTTAATAGAAAACAATTACTTAAAGCGTTTTCAGGATACATTCCAGCAATACTAGGCGGAATTGCTATGGCTGCTTTGTTTGGAGTTATTGGAGCAATGATTTGTGGAGTAGAAATAGATAGAGTTATTGCTTATTATGTTTTACCAATTATGGGAGGAGGAAATGGCGGTGGTGCATTACCAATTTCTGAAATGTGGGAACAATCTACAGGCAAAAGTAAAGAGGAATTTTATTCTGTAGCATTTGCAATCTTAAATATTGCTAATAACTTTGCAATCCTTGGAGCAGTTGGGCTAAATATTCTTGGAAATAAATTCCCTAAATTAACTGGTAATGGCGAATTACTTAAAGACCCTGAAAGATACTCTCTTGCAGAAGATCATGCACCAAAACCTAAAATTGGTTTGAACGATATTGGTGGTGGATTACTAGTAACTTGTGCAATATATGCTTTATCATACACTGTATCTGAGTTTATACTTCCTTCTATTGGTCCAGTTTCTCTACATATGTATGTATATACTGTTATTTTTGCAGCTATATTAAATGTAACAAATATAATCCCAGCAGAAGCTAAATTAGGAGCTAAACGTCTTTCCGAATTCTTTACCAAGCCTTTAATGTGCATGTGTATGTGTGGTATTGGTATTGCATTTATGGATTTAGCAGACTTTATCGCTGCTTTAAGCTGGCAAAATTTCTTAATTGCAGCTATGATAGTTCTTGGAGCAATTATTGGTTCTGGTGTTGTTGGTATGATGGTAGGTTTCAACTTTGTTGAATCTGCAATAACAGCAGGATTATGTATGGCGAACAGAGGTGGTTCTGGAGACTTACAAGTTCTTGGAGCTGGAAAACGCATGGGCTTAATGAGTTATGCACAAATTTCATCAAGAATTGGCGGAGCAATCATACTTGTATTATGTAGTATAATATTTGGATTTATGGCATAAATCCGATATAATAAATAAAAAAAGACTATCGTATTTATATGCAATGGTCTTTTTTTATTTCACTACACCTAAAAACGAATGAGTATAGATTTTTTGTATTTCTAAATACAGAGAAAACTTACCAAAATTTACATATTATAATTTTCAGACTTTTGTATATAACATATACAATAAAGGAGATGATATAGTCAACTACTCTGAGATTATAAAATCTTGGTTGATTAGACTAATTATATTTATAGACTAAGTTATTTTAGTTATCATGTCCTAGTTCTAGGCTCTATGCAGTCTTTGTAAAAATCTTTTAGCGTAGGAGAATGTAGCTTTTTTTAATAACATATAATACAAATTGTTAATAATAGAAAGAAGTGATATACTATATATAAGTATATGTAACCACAGCGAACCATTTATTCCTTATAAATCATAAAAAGTTATAAAATTACCAGAATAGTAAAAAGAGAACCATTTACTAAGCAGTAGTGGTTACAAACAAAAAATAATAGGGGTGGATGCTGGTTCTAAAACATAGGGCTGGTTAGCTACTACTGAAACTGCAGAATTATACTCTGTATAAGTGCAATTAAAAACAGATATAGTAGATTTATTATCAACCCGCAGATAAAATAGACGTTAAAAAGATTAAAAAGTAAAAGTTGGATAGCTCATCATTTAAGAGTTATATGGAATTTGCCCAATTAGTAAAATAATTGTGTAGATAGCAAGTTTTGATATTCAAACAGAAAGAAGGATGCAAGGACTGTAAAATTCCTCTCCCACTTATAGAAGTGTGAGTATCCTTGCTAGCAATAGATGAAAAAAAACAATTATAAAATCATTATTATTTTATTAAATATATTTTTATTAACACCTTTAATTTTTTACGGAAGTTGTTCTTTGTTCAATTTTAATCTGTCTAAGGAAACTTTGACAGCAATATCTCCGATATTGGTAGATAAATTTTTTAATTTAAGTTTGTTAAGCAGTGGAATATTTACTGTGGGTACAATAAAAAGAAAACCATATATGTATTTAGCTTTAGTCAATTCAATTGCTGTAATATTATCCATGGTACAAATTAAGGACATAATGGATAGTACGCCTACAATAAAATATAGCCATTTGGGTATTTTTATGGCTATATTAAGCTATTCTATAGTATTTTATAGAATAAGGGCGTAAAACCCACTCCATTGGGGTGGGATACAAGCTCTTTCATTCAGTAAGCGTATTGGGAAACTAGTGCGTAGCCATAGTTAATATTAACTATGCCATATACTACTTGAATTGCTTGAAATCCCTAAAGCCACTCAAACTACAACGTAAGTATGAAATAAGGCTAAGCGTGAATGTTGCGAAAGCAGAAAAAATTGATTGGATAATATATGG
>LJHD01000064.1 GCA_001983475.1 Candidatus Epulonipiscium fishelsonii
GTATATTGCAACGGTTAGGCCGTTGTCTACGTACTAGTTTCCCAATACGCTTACTGGATTGATGGGGCTTACCTGCCCTTATCCTATAAGTTGATGCATATCAAACAAGATTTTTTTTATATTATTTGTTTCTTCTAATTTGTTAAGTTCTAAAATATCATTGGTCATCTTTATCATACGTTGACTTTCATTTAAAACAATATTCAAATATCTCTCTTGCTTTTCTGAAGGAATAGTTCCATCAAGTATTGCAATAATAAATCCTTGAATCGATGTAAGAGGAGAGCGTAAATCATGTGATACATTTGCAATAAAAGTTTTTCTGTTTTCTTCGATTTTGTCAAGTTCGCTTGCCATATAATTAAGTGAATTTGCAAGTTGGCCAATTTCATCTTGAGAGTTTATTTCAATTCGTTTATCAAATTCGCCATTAGCTATTTTTTTAGCTACATAGTTCATTTCTTTTAAAGGATTTGTTATTTGTTTAGAAATAATATAAATAATAATTGATATAGGAAAGAAACTAGCTATTAATAATATTATACCTATATTACGAATGCTATTTAATATTTCTAAAATTTGAGGAAGTGGTGTACGGATAAATGCTACTATTTTATCTTGACTTATTAAAATTTCTTGAGTATATTGTACAAAATAACTTTCAAATATATTATAAAATGCAGTAAACATAACAATTAATATTACTGCAACAATACTTATATACAAAATAAAAAGTTTACTAAATAATGAATATGAAAATTTTAATGAATTTTTTATTGCATTGCAAAATAAAGTTACTCTAGTTTGTATCCAACTCCCCATACCGTTTTTATTTCCCATGATTTTTCACCTTTAAATTTATCTCGTAGTCGTTTTATATGAACATCAACAGTTCGTGTATCACCCCTGAAATCATAGCTCCAGATTTTTGCTAAAAGTTGCTCACGTGTAAATACTTGGCGTGGATTAGATGCTAAAAAATAAAATAATTCAAATTCTTTTGGAGGAAGCTCTAGTGTTTCATCATTATACATAATAGAATAATTATTTTTGTCTATAATTAAATTATCTAGTTCTATTCTATTTGTTAAGTTTTCTTGAGTTAGAGCCGTTGTACGTCGTAAAACCGCTTTAACTCGTGCAATTAATTCTTTTGGATCAAATGGCTTTGCAATATAATCATCTGCTCCAAGTTCAAGCCCTAAAACTTTATCAAACACATCTCCTTTTGCTGTTAACATTATTACAGGTATTTTACTGATCTTTCTAATTTCTTTACATACATCATAGCCATCCAGTTCAGGCAACATTAAATCAAGAAGAACTAAACTTGGGTTATATAAACAAAATGCTTCAACTCCTGCAAGACCAGTATAAACTTCTTTGGTCTCATAACCTTCTTTTTGTAGATATAAAGATAGTAATTCCGCAATATTTGGGTCGTCATCAATTATTAGTATTTTTTTCATGATTTTATTTCTACCACAGTAACACCATGTTCTCCTTCTCCGTATTTTCCAGCACGATAACTTATCACATGTGGATTAGATTTCAACATATTTCCAACAGCTTGCCTTAATGCTCCTGTACCTTTTCCGTGAATAATTGTAACCTGACCTAAACCAGAAAGATATGCATCATCTAAATATTTATCTACAACAGATAATGCTTCATCAACAAGTAGCCCTCTAACATCTACTTCAGAAGTAATAGTAAGTCGCTTAAACTGATTATTTGATTTTGCAATAGGCGACAGATTTTGTTTGCGTGAATATTTAGTTGCTTTTGGAGCATTATTTACTAGACTCTCCTCATTTGAAATTTCAAGATTAGATACTTTTACTTTCATAGAGAGATTATCAACTTTTACAATAGCAACTCCTTTTGTATCTGGAATTTTTTCTACAGTGCCATGTTGCATAAGTGTCCTGACAAGTACAATATCACCAATAGCTAAATCTTTTATAGATTTTTTCTTTTGAGGATGTGTTCCCATCTTTTTATAAATATCTTTAGTTTTTTCTTCAATTCCTTCTTTTACTGATTCTTTTGTTAAATGCAATTCTTGTTCATTAATAATAACTTGGGCTTTT
>LJHD01000065.1 GCA_001983475.1 Candidatus Epulonipiscium fishelsonii
ATAATTTTATTAGTGTGAACAAAATGTATTTAGATACAAACAATGAGCTTGGATATAATATGTATAAACCTGGAGACAGTGTTCAGGTACGTAAAGACATTAAACAAATTGTATCAGAAAATGATAATACTAATAGCAGCATCATACTAAATATGTCTTCGTACATACATGGGGGACTAGTTGATGGAAGACAAGCAAAGTCTGAAGAAGAAATAAATACTGCACTTAATGACCTAGATGCATTAACAACAATATATGACAAGCCAACATATTATGTACATATAAACATGCCTCGTGTTCTTCCAGACAGCCGTGCTAACATAATATGGCCAAACAAGGAATTAATCGAAGGACTAGGATTTTATTATGTAAATTTTAATGCTGATGATAGCAACAATATTGATGTGTTTATTACCCCTGAACAATTTTTGCTAGAATGGGCATATGTTGAAAATAAAAAGTATGAGCTAGGAGAACTCTCTCTTTATGAATGGGAAGAAGCCTTTTTAACATCTTTTAATCAAAACTATTTAAATAATCCAACATACCAGGAGTATATCAAAAACTATCAAACTATATTTGAACAAGCAACCTATGTTACTAAAGACTTAATAAGTAAAACCGCTGAAGGTAAAATTGATGAACTTATTATATCAATAGATGATTATCAACTTCCTAATTTTATTAAATATTTAGATGACCAAGATTTAGTTTTAATACCTAAAAATAAAAGTGGTGAACTTATTAAATTTAACTTTGTAAGAAGATATTTAGAGATTGAACCAGATAGTATATATAATTTTCACGAAACATTGGTTGGATTATCACAATACAATGACAGTAAAGTAGGAATAGGAGAAAAAATAAATTATATCTTTGGCACAGATGAAATTCCACAATTAATTTATGCCCGTGATTTAGTTAAAAGAACAGGAATCAGTACAAACTTTTTGCCTGTAAATACACAATATTCTGAAATTACTCCAGATATAGGTAATTATGATGTAATAAGTACACATGAATTATATAATCAGAGAGTAAATTTCATTCGTTGTAAATCTAAACTTGGTTATCACTTTGGAGTTGAAGTTAATTCTAATCAATTTCAATTTTATATAAAAAGATATGATAAAAGTCAAGAAGCTATTGATTATTCAAGTGTTAATGCACTGATATCGGATATGTTTACTCAATATAACTCTGGTATTAATATTGGTTTAATTGAATTGTACAACGAAAACACTAGGCTCAGAAAAGAAAGAGCTGTTGTAAATCAATTACAAAATGAACAATTGCTTTTAGAAATAGGATTGGAAAACAATAGCATAAATCAAATGGCAACATATAGTGCTTGGAACACAGAAGGAAATGCTATTGGATTAGCTTTAGCACATGCTCAGGTATATGGAATTGTAGATTCATTACCTTTAAGTATTCCTGAAATTGAAGAACGTGGAAAATGGCATTATAAAATATTATTGCAGCATCTGATTGAAGACAATTTTTACACAGCTGGAATAAAATCTGGTATTAAATTTGAAGACTATTATATATATGAAGATAACACTATATACTATGATCTGCTTATGGACTTGAAAATAGATGATTTATTAAATATTTTTTCTCAAAATGATAACGCATCTTTAAATATGTTTTATTTAGATTATGATAGTTTTGAAGTAAAGTCTTTATTATTTCCTTGGAATAGGGTATTTGATTTGTATATTGATATAGAAATAAAATAGTATTTATTATCTTTCATAATAAAAAAATATGTTCACAAAAAAAGGAGAAATTAATATTTTCTCCTAAAATTATTTAATGGGAACAACATGTATTGTCTATTTTTTTAGTTGTATACTTTTTAATTAAACTTCTTAATACTAAAATCCCAAATAAAATAGCTAATACAACCATATAACCAGGATGTTCATGGGCGTGTATTTGACCTACAACAGCAATTCCTTGGTAGTGAAAGGTATTTATAATAAAATCTAAAATAAGGCCAAAAGTAACTGCACAAACAGCAACAGAAGCTAAATAAATAATAAGAGCCTTTTTTCCTAAAGCTTTATACAATATTGTAACAGAAGCAATATTTGTTACTGGACCTGCAAATAGAAATACAAATGCTGCTCCTGGAGAAATACCTTTTGCTATCAATGTAAGAGCAATCGGTATTGAGGCCGTTGAACAAATATACATTGGAGTTCCAATTATAAGCATCATTATCATGTTTAAAATTGGATTTGTAAAGTTAGAGAACCACTGTTCAGGAAGCAAAGTACTTATTAATGCAGCAACTAACAACCCTATCACAAAGTGCTCTGCTATTTCGTCTAGAAATTTACCAAATCCGTATGAAAATACACTCTTTAATTTTTCAATAAATGAAAGGTTAACTGTTTCAGCCTTAGCATGAGAACAACCACAACTCTTTGTTTCAGCCTTAGCCTGGGAACAACCACAACTCTTTGTTTTAGCCTTAGCATGAGAACAACCACTGGGTTTTAATTTTTCAGGAGTTGCTTCTTCATTTTTGCATAATATATTTGTCATTATTCCAGAAAAAATTCCTGATAAAAAAGCAGCAATTGCTCTATAAACAGCAAATAATGGCCCCATCAATCCATATGTTGCTATTATGCTATCAATTCCTGTTTGTGGGGTAGATGTTAAAAAACTTACTACAGCTCCTTTTGAAGCTCCACTTTTACCCAATTGAATTGCTGTTGGAACAACACCACAAGAACATAAAGGCAATGGCACCCCTATCACAGATGCTTTAACTACAGAGGCTGTCGTTTTATTTCCCACATGTTTTAAAATTAAATTTTTATTAACAAATACATGTAGTATTCCTGTAAATATAAGCCCTATTATCATATAAAAAGACATATCTACAAATAACTCCCATAAATTTTTAAAATATTCCATAAAATTTCACTCCTATTCACAATCTTTGTATAATTTTTTATGATTTATATGGTCCAGACCAATATTTAAGATATCTTGAATGTGTTTATCATCTAAACTATAATAAATATTGTTTTTTTCTTTCCTAAATTTAACTAGTTTATTCAATTTTAATAATTTTAACTGGTTTGAAACTCTGGGCTGAGAAACTTCCAGTAAAATTGCTAAATCTTGAACACATATTTCTGTATGAAGCATAGCAAGTAATATTTTAATGCGGATTGGTTCACTAAATGTTTTAAAGAAAAAAGATAAGTTTTCAGAAATTTCTTCGTCCAATAGTAATTCTTTTACTTTTTCAGGAGTTTCGCAACATAAATCTTTCATTGAAATAGTTCCTTTCTATAACAATATAATTATATGATTATATAATTATATGATTATATTGTTATATTAATGTAAGTTGTTATATAACAGATTTAGTCACTACTATTTTAAAGTACTATTACTATTACTATAACATATGTTCAGAACTTTTTTATATATTTTTTTACTAACGACCTGTAATACATATAATTCCTTTTATCAGCAAGCAATTAAAAAAATGCCGTGACATTCCAAAATACTACTTTACAGCTCAAACTATTTTAAAAAGTAAACAGAAAGTTTTAAGAGGCTGCTCTATGTATGCTTTCTAAAAAAATACTTGACATGTCATTACACATAAAATATAATCAGCAAAGAAGATACTGTATAATACTTCTAAATGTTGTAGCGGAGTCGCAAGCTGAAAGGTGGTTTATTTGTGCAAAACATATTTAATCATTTTGACCAAGTTGGCATTGCGGTAAAGGATATTGAAAAAACAATAACTCTTATGAACAATATATTTACTTGGAAATTTAGCGAGATAATTTTATTTGAACCCACAGCAATATATAAGGAAGAAGAAATTGCTATAAAAGCGAAATTAGCTTATTGTTTTGTAAATGGATTTAAAATAGAATTAATTGAACCTATAAGCAATAAATCTATTTGGCAAGACTATTTAGCTTATAAGGGAGATGGATTTCAACATTTTATGATTGATGTTGATAATTTTGAAGAAGTCAAAAAAATATTAGAAGCAAATGGAGGCAAGATAGTTCAAAGCGGAAAAGCATTAAAATTTAAAGGAGCCTATTGGACACATTTTGATTTTATAGACACTTTGGGACTTTGTCTTGAAATAATTAATTGTCTTGAAGTTGGTAAACGTTACCTTACAGAAGTTTCCCCAAAAGGCAATGGATTATTTGAAAACCTTATCAAAGTAGGTATTTCAACTGAATTTTGTGAACCTACAACTGATAAAAATACTTGGCAAAAATATTTTAATAATACTGATAAAAAAATTCATTATTTACTATTTGAAGTTGACCAGTTTGAATTAGCCAAAGAAAAATTAGAAAAAAATAATATTCCAATTGTTCAGGATGGTTTATCTAAAGAATATAAAAAGTGGGGATATTTTGATGCCACTAAATTGCTAGGATATTATATTGCTTTACTTAGCAGATAATATCTAATTCTAATTTTGGGGTCCAATCCCCACCTCATAGACAATGTCCCTAAACATCCAAAGTATCTTCTATAGAAATTAAAACAAAACCTAAATAACAGAAAGGATAGATTTTTTATGGAAAGAAATACTCCGAAATATGTAAAGTATGATTTATTAGGACCAAATGTTGTAAAAGCTTTGGAAAAACATCATTTTGAGGCCTACTATTGTAAAACAAAAGAAGAAGCATTTAATCAAGTATTGAATTTAATTCCAGAAACAGATGTTGTTTCCTGGGGCGGCTCAATGACATTAGATGCAATAGGAATCATTGAAGCATTAATAAAAAGAAATCCTTGTATTAACAGAGATGCTACTTCAACAAGAGAAGAATTTGTTCAAAAAACGATTGAAGCATTTTCCAGTGACACATATTTGCTAAGTTCAAATGCTATTTCTGAAGATGGCCAGCTTTATAATATTGATGGAGCTGGAAACAGAGTAGCTGCTTTATCATTCGGACCAAAAAGTGTTATTGTAGTTGCAAGTATGAATAAAGTTGTAAAAACATTAGATGATGCTATCTCCAGAGCAAAAAATGTTGCAGCTCCTACTAATGCACAAAGATTTAATATTAAAACTCCTTGTAAATCAACAGGTACTTGTAGTAATTGTTTAAGCACAGACTCTATTTGTGCATCTTTCGTAAATACTCGTATATCCAGACCTCCAAAACGTATTAAAGTTGTTTTGATTGGGGAAGAATTTGGGTTTTAACTAAAATAGGCAATAATTCCTAACTGCAGGGGTTAATTGCCTGTTATAAAAATATAAGAATTCGAACTACAGTTACCATATAAAAGGGTAGTACTCTTACTATATTAATGGAGATGATAAAAGGATGGATAAATGTCCAGTAGAAATAACACTTAATTTAATAAGTAACAAATGGAAAATTTTGATTATACGAGATTTGTTAGATGGCACAAAAAGATTCAATGAACTTAAGCGTTCACTTAGTGGTATTTCTCAAAAAGTACTTACTGAACAGTTACGTTCAATGGAAGAAAGTGGACTTGTTAATAGAGTTGTATATTCACAAGTCCCTCCAAAAGTTGAATATTCGTTAACTGAAACAGGAATGAGTTTAAGGCCTATACTTAATGCCATGGGCCAATGGGGAAAAGAATATATGGAAATTAGTACATAAAAAAGACTAGGGATAATCCTAGCCTTTTTTTTATTTTTCCATTTCAAATTCAATTTGTCCTTGAGTTACTTGTATATTAGTTATAGTTTGATCTAATGGTATTCTTATAAAACGATCACCATCCGTATCTTTTTCGGCCCAATCATTTCCTTCAATACTTTTACGAATAATAAATCCAATATTATCAGCAGTTGGTCCAATTTCAGCAGAAACTGTCATGTTTCCATCTTCATCTTTAACAAAATCAAACCTACCATCTTTTACACCCGTATTCCATAACCATAAATTCCAGTCAGTATAATCTTGATCTTCCCTAGAGTATTCTATTGTAATATAACGTTTTTCATAAGGTTTAACTGTTAGCTCAACAGTTGCAGAGTGTTCTCCTGCAGCTGCAGTAATATTTACAATGCCTTCCGATTTACCAACCACAGTTCCATCTGCTCGTACTGTAGCCACATTTTCATCACTAGTAGACCATTTAACTTTTTGGCCAAACATAATTTGGTCAAATTGATCTTTAATTTCTGCTGTTAAATTCGCTGAAAACCCTTCATGAACAACCGCTGGTGCATTTAGTGATATTTGTGTTGGTAAAAATTCGTTTACAATTTGTATAACTATATCTGTTGTTGCTTCACCTGATTTAAGGGTCGCAGTTATTACTCCAGCCGATTTAGCAGTAATGGTATTTTCATTAATTTCTATAATATCAGTATTTATATTACCTAAAGATACTTTAGACTTCATTTTAACCCCATTTTGATCTTTTACAACAGGTTCAATCATATATTTTCCTCCAACATCTAACCCTATGGAGCTATCTTTAACTTCAATAGTTGTTGGCACTTGTTCATAATCCATTTCAGTATCATACAATACCATTATTGATAAAGGAGATACTTCCACTTTGTTGGTATTTTCAAGCGTATTTATAACTTCCAATCCTGCTTGGTCATTGTCCACAATAACATTCCAATTTGCTACATGTGGCAAGGTTACTTCTTTAGCTTCAGTATTAGCATTATAAATTATTGCAATATTTTTAAAATTATCACCATTTGCATATTCACCCAACATAAACCCAACAATATTCTCATCCGATTTAAATTCTTTGAAATATTCTTCTACATCTTTTGCTGTTTCCATACTAAATGCAGGGTGGGCATTTCTAAGTTTAATTAGTCCAGCATAATATTGAGATACAGGTTCAAATTTATCTTTTAATTCCCAACGGATCATATTTAATTCGTCTGGGCTTTTATAACTATTATGGTCACCATATTTACTTCTTAAAATTTCTTCACCAGCATGGATAAAAGGAATTCCTTGAGCAGTAAGAGCAATTCCATTTGCTAAAAGACTACGTTGCACTGTTTCATTTTCAAATATATCTTCTCCTACTAGCTTATGTGGATCAGCGTTTTTAACCATATCTTCAATGCTTCCACCGTCTACTAGTTTTCCTTCATGAATTGTTTTAAGCCCTAGTGTTTCTCCAATTCCTTGAGTAGCTACAACTTTATCCCACAAGTTTAAATTGTCATGAGCTGTAACGTAAGTAAGAACTTCACCAGGTTCTTGTGCTATAGTGCTTATTGCACCTTTTACTCCTGTTATTATATCTTTTTCTTTACCAAGTGCTCCTGTTGCAAATCCTTTTTCCCCTCCGTTACTATCACCTTTAATTGCTCCACGGATTTCATCATTAAACACTTTAAAATCTTCACCTTTTTGAGAACCTTTTAAAGTTTGTTGATCACT
Source organism: Candidatus Epulonipiscium fishelsonii (assembly GCA_001983475.1). GTDB lineage: Bacteria > Bacillota > Clostridia > Lachnospirales > Cellulosilyticaceae > Epulopiscium_A. The sequence continues at coordinate 7,434 of LJHD01000065.1, forward strand.
TGGTAAAATACTTCCTCCTGCTTGCCAAGGTTCACCATAAATAAGCATATCTGCATCTACTTCATAACGTAATTCATCTGTTATTTCTTGCATAGTTCTAGTGTCAATAAGTCCCATAAGGTCAAATCTAAACCCATCTAAATTATATTCAGTAGCCCAATACATTACTGAATCTTTAATATATTTTCTTACCATAGGACGTTCTGAAGCTACTTCGTTTCCACAACCAGAACCATTTGCATATGAACCATCATCATTTGTTCTATAATAATAGTTTGGCACAATTTTATCAAAAGGACCATTTGCTACATCAAATGTATGGTTGTAAACAACATCCATAACGACTCTTATATCATTATCATGAAGTGCTGCTACCATATTTTTAAATTCTTTAATACGAGCAGTGGGATTTGTTGCATCTGTAGAGTAGCTTCCTTCAGGCACATTATAATTTTGTGGATCATATCCCCAGTTAAACTCTGCTTTATCTGGATTCATTTCGTTTACAGTTGCATAGTCATAACTTGGCAGCAAGTGAACATGGGTTACACCAAGTTCTTTAAGATGGTCAATTCCAATTTTTGCTCCATTTTCACCAATTGTAAGACCTGTTTCAGTAAATGCTTGAAATTTGCCAGGATGTTCAAAGTTTGCATTTGGATCAATTGAAAAATCCCTAACATGTAATTCATAAATTACTGCATCAGCTGCATCAACAATAACTGGTTTTTGACTAGACAAAAA
>LJHD01000066.1 GCA_001983475.1 Candidatus Epulonipiscium fishelsonii
TTTTTCACACGGGTTAACTATTAAAGTATATACCTTTATCTAACAAAATACAACTGACAAAATAACCTAATATATTCCTTCTCACTAGCACATGTTGTCCAATATAATTGAAATCACTTCAAAATGCATATTTATGCACATTTGTGCAATTTGTACATACCATTGTATGAGATAACTACGAAGTTGCCTGCAACACCACATTGCCATTTGTATTTAATTACCTTAAGTGCACAACTATGTGGCAAAGCCCTGATTCAGCAGTATAGTTCAATCATATTATATAAAATGATTGAACTATACTTTATAAATCCAAGACTCAATTATGTTTTCTTTCAAGCAATTCTACACTTTTAAATTCTTTAGAAATTTTTGTTATTATAGCTTTACTTATTGCATTTTTTGCAATATAATTATTCATGACAGTTGCCTTCCTATGTTTGGTTTAGTTCAGCAAACTAACTATACAACATTTTGAGACTTAGATCTTCTTTTTTTATTTTCTTAAGTTCCCATCTATGGCAAAACACCCTACATTAAAGACCAAATAAATTGGATTAGTAAGAACAGAAAACGAGTTGAGACAAGTTTTTCGTAATTAGTAAATCAATTTAATATCAATGAAATTTTAGTGAAGCCCCCAGAGGGATTATGTGTTGTCAAATAAACATGATAGAAAGCGACATATATCACATACTAAATTATCAGTATTTTAGTTAATGATAAATTTTTAAATAATAGTATTGTAATCTTAGAATACTACAGGAGATAAATATATGAAAGAAACAATAACGTTACTAGAAAATCTATTTTGTACACAAACTTTAATTAATGCAGTTTTTAGTAATCCACGAAAAAAAGAAGCTGTGAATAAAATTATTGCAAAACCATTAAAAATAAATAATACTCTTTTATTTCAATTCGAAGTATTTAAAAATAATAAGGCTCTACATTATAATATTCCTATAGAAGGATTATCTCAATTTATAAGTGATAATTGTGTTGATTTTAAACAAGTTCAGATCTTTTCTTTGAAGTTTGATTACCAAATATTAATTAACAAAAAAGGAACAGAGATTATGAAAAAAAATCCTCCTACAAAAAAACTTACTTCTTTAGATCATAATAAAATGAAAAATTATATTCTCAATGAAGATACCTCTAAAGAGTTTTTAATTGAATTAGGGATTATGTCAAAAGATGGCCAGATTAAACCTTCTAAATACAATAAATATAAACAGATTAATAAATATTTAGAAACTATATCTTCAGTTATAACAGATTTAAATCAGAATTTTTATAGCATAGTAGATTTAGGTTCTGGCAAATCATATTTGACTTTTGCTGTTTATCATTATATAACTAATATTTGTGGCAAAGAAACCAAAATAATAGGAGTAGATTTAAAGACAGATGTAATTGAATTCTGTAATGAGTTAGCTAAAAAATTAAATTATAATAATTTGGAATTTATAGCAGGTGATATAAATAATTTCGATATGGAAAATGTGGATATAGTAATATCTCTACATGCTTGTAATACTGCAACAGATGCTGTTTTATTTAAAGCTATTAAATGGCAATCCAAAGCAATTCTGGCTGTGCCTTGTTGTCATAACGAATGTTATACACAAATAAAAAATGAATTATTATTTCCTATATTACAATATGGAATTCTTAAAGAAAAAATCGCCTCTTTTATAACAGATGGGTTACGAGCAAAACTTTTGGAATGTATAGGGTATAATGTTGTGGTTTCAGAATTTATTGATATGGAACATACTCCTAAAAATATTTTAATTAAGGCTATGTCAAATGAATTTTCATTCAATCCCAAAATTTATAAAGAATATACTCAACTTTCTAATTTTTTAGAACTTAATTTAACTCTTGAAAATTTATTAAAGCAAAGTAAAATAATATAACACATTATATTATTAACATGTTATGCTAGTTAAGAAAATAATGGAAAAAAACTCTAAACATATGTTATTATAAACCTAAAACTGCTTAAGTCTTTAGGAGGAATATATATATGTTAGAGTCATACAGACATTATACAGGAGAAATAAAAAATTTGAAAAACATTTTTTTTAGTGAGTTGTGTTATCTATCAAAAAGTGGTACCAGATAAAATTAAATAATTTTAATGTAATTAAGTAGCATAAGATGTAATATTATTAATAGAATTACAAATTACAAAAAATAAAAGGATAACTATTTTAGAGGAGGACAAAGATGATAACACCAATTGATGTAGCAGCTATAATAATTATATGCATAATAAGCGTTATTTTTTATAAAGTAATAGGTAATCATGAAATGTTTAAAGATAAGGAAAAACAAAAGAAATATGCTGAAATAACTAATTTTAAAATGAACACTTTGCAAAATACGGAACTTAATGAAAAATTTATTTTAAAACCAAAAAATAAAGAAGAAGTAATGCAAGAATTTAAACAAGAGCTTAGGCAAGAAATTACACCTGAAAGTACTAAAGATATAATTAACGAAACATCTGATTCGGATGATTCGGATGATATTTATTTAAAAAATATTAAAATAACCAATAAGGGAGCCAAAATTTCTTTAAAAACACAACAAAATCGTGTAAAAAAGATTATACTGCGAAATAAAATAATGATAGATATTTTAATTGATGAAAATGCTAATTGGAACAAGGTACATTTTGTAAGACAAACTAATAGTGAAGAATGGTTACCAATAAAGGGAGATAGTTCTTTAGATTTATATAAAAAAGTATTAGAAAAAAGATTAGAATATGAACAAATTTTTGAAGAAATTATTCGGGATTTAGAACGTAGAAAACTTCCTGATGAAGTAATTAAAGCAAGAGAAAAATATGACCAATTAGAAAAAAAATGGAATAGAATAGAGTTTCAATTATTTGAAGATAAAGTTCAAAAAATTGATATGAGTTTAAATATTTTAAATCGATATATTCGATTAGTGGAAATTGTAAGTACATATGATTTTGATAAGATGAGCTCTGAAGAGCTTGAAATGTACGTTGAAAGACTGTATAAAAAACAAGGATATAAAACAATAATTACTCAAAAGCCAAGAGATTATGGTGGGGATATAATAGGAGATAAAGCTGGTGAAAAACTTGTAATTCAAATAAAAAAATATGATAATGATGATGTTGTGGGAGTTGAAGGAATACAACAAATTTATACTGCTACCAAATGGCATGGTGGAAATAAAGCAATTTTGGTAACTAATAGTGAATTCAATCATCTAGCAATCAGCTTAGGTACAAAGTGTGACGTTGAATTGATAAATCGAAAAAAGCTAGAGGAAATGCGAAAAAGCACACCATTGATATAATAATTACAAGCTATCTCTTAGAATAGAAAACTTTTGTTAATTTTATAATGGATATGCTATAAAACAAAATATTTAATAGAGAATAAAGCTAGGTAATGTATCTAGTTTTATTTTTTGTGTTTTTATACAATAAAAAATATTTAAAATTTTAGTTAAAGTCAATAAATTTTCAACTAAAATTAAGTATACTATTTTGACGAAAAGTTATTCCTATGACAAGCTTAATTAATATATAATATATGTTATAAATATCACTTTAAAAACAGTGCTACATTTTCCAATAAATACAAGTGAGTAAATTATAATTTTGGCAAATACTAAACTTATTAAAAATTGATTGGGAAAAGAAGAGTGAATACTTTAGCTGAAAATGCTTTTTGCTAAAAAGTAAACGATTTCATATTTTTAAAAATATTTTTATAGTTAAATTTATGTTATAAACTGTTTTTAAAATAAAAAAGGAGAAAGCTATGAAAAAAATTAAATTTTTAGCATTATTAGCTGTAATGTCATTATCTATAACTGGATGTGGAGGAGACAAAGTAGTAGTAGAAGAAGGCGGGGCACGAGTTGAAGGGCAAAATAATTCTAATCCAGCAGATGGAATTGATGCAACAATTACTGTTCAAGCTGAAAAAACTTGGATGCCACATTATGAAGCAGCAGCGGCAAGAGTTTTAGCTGAAAATCCAAATGCAAGTATTGAACTTATTGAAATGGGTTCATTTGATGTATTTGACCTAATTGATTCAACAGATATAACAAATGAGGATATTGCAGATGTTTTTGCTTTGCCATTAGATAGAGTATATGGAATGGCTCAAAATGAAGTATTAGCTGCTATAGATGCACCAGCTATGGCTGAAAAAATTGGCGGATGGGATGATTTTGATGCTGGACTTGGAGGTGCATTTAACATCGATGGAAGTTATCTTGCTTTCCCACTAAATATTGAAACACTTATTGTATATGCAAACAAAGCAAATGCAGCTGCACATGGCATTGATTTAAATACACCAGCAGAATTTAGTGATTTTGGATATGAAGAAATGTTAAGTGTTGTACATGACGCTTGGTTTGGAGTTGCATTTACAAACTCAATTGCGTTAAACTTACTTGATGTTGAACCAGATGGAACATTCAAAACGGATCTGACAAAGAATTTTTCTGAGTTAACTCCTGAACAACAACAATTCTTTACAAGCTTGTTTGATTATTGGAAAGCACATTATGCAGCTGCAACAGACCTTTGGGATAAAGATGCCGCTTGGGGATATGTTGATGCCTCATTTATGTCAGGTGGACCAACATCAATTCGCATTGATGGACCATGGGCAGCACCAGCTATGGCTGAAAAAACTAACGGTGGAGCAGACCTTGCAATTCTTCCTTTAGACTATATTACTTTGAATGGCAATCCATTAAGACATTGGAAAAGCGGTTGGGGTCTTGCTGTAAATGCTAGGATTGAAGAAGATCCTGCTAAAATGGCACTAGCAGAAGAGATGATTGAGGAAATAGTAAATCCAGAATATGCGGAAAGCTTATTCAATGTTTCAGGTAAAATTTTAGAAAATGTACCAGTTGAAGTCTACCAAGCATCGGAACTTGATGATATGAGCAAAAACATTATAGCAGCAACATTAGAGTCTTATGATGAAGCAGTTTCAAGACCGCTATTTACTGAGTGGGGTCAAGTTTGGGCTACATGGCAAAATGCTTTATTATCATGGTCTGCTACTCAACCAAAGACAGTAGAAGAAGCATATAAAGAAGTTCAAGCATCATTTGAAGCAATGATGGCAAGTATCTAACAAAATTTAATCATAGGGAGAACCTCTGAGGTTGACCCTATAATAATAAAGATAGGATGATGATATGACTGCAACTACAAAAATGCCGAAGTCATATTTTTATAGTATAATAATAGCATGTGCAGTCATAATTTTTTGTGAATGTCTGCAAGTGCTAGTTAGAGTGCGAGATCCAATAAATTTTGAAATATGGGGAAACGGAATATCTTTTGAAACATATATGATAATTCAGTTGAGTTATTTTTTCGAAAGAATAAGTGTGCCAATTATGCTTGGCTTATATACATACTTGGCATTTATAAAGCTTCGTATAGGTAAATTGTTTGTTGTAGTATGGGGACTTATGCTTTTAGGAGCTATTATAACGACAGGATTAGAATTTGATTTTACTAACATTTTATACTATTTAAAAATGATTGCATATGTTATTAACATTATATCGATAATGAAATTATGGCAAGTTATTGAGCTAGACAAAGATAAAATAGAGGAGGATTACCCATGGAGTTAAAACTTTATGATTATATTGGGAATTCGTATAAGCGAAAAAATCAATATTTGCATGAACTAGCTACTATCGAAGATGAAATTGCACATACAAAAGGTGCAGAAAAATCTTCTTTGAAAAAAAGATTAAAAGAGTTACAAGCAAATAAAGCAAATCACCCATATATCCAAAAACTGCAAAAATATGAAGAAGCAGAAAAGCAATTTCTTGAAAAGTTAAAACAAGAAGAAGCAAGCTTTGAACAGACCTTAAAAACTAACAATGCCCGTGATAAAAAACTACATATCCAGTACTTTAAGGCAGCAAAAGAAGTAGATTTTTATCAGCCTTTTGTTGATCTTTGCTATGACGCAGAGTTAAAGTATAGAAAAGCTGTTGTTATCGATGAACAAATGAAAGAAGTAATTGACCATTTAGAACGGAACTTAAAAGAATTATCAGATGCAAAAGAAGCTTTAGAAAAACTTGACTCTACAAAAGAAAGCGAAGGAAAAAAAGCTTTTAGCGAGAAGAAAAAAGATATTGAAATTGAATACACAAAAAACCTAAATAGTTTAAAGAAAAAAAAAGAAGATGGAGTAATATCAGCTAAAGCTTTAGAAAATGAAAAAATACAATTAGTTAGTAAAAAGAAAAAAGATATTGATTTGTTAGAAAGCACATTAATACCATCCAAATATTACAAAGAATTAATTGAAAGCAAAACTTATGAAACGACTAAAGCGATTAAACATAAATTAGCAGTTATAGATGATAATGAATCAAATGTATTAAGAACTACACCTATTGAAATTGATAAAAACATCAAATGGTATCCAGTAGCTAGTTGCTTAATTCCTGGATTTGGTCAATACTTAAATGGTCAAACTACAAAAATGATATTATTTTTAATTGGAACATTCTTTATATATTTTATGGCACTTCCATATACACTGGGATTTGGAAATTATCAAGCTGATGGGTTAATGAGTATATTTACATTAGCAGATGGAGCACCAAAAATTCACAAGTCTATTATTTATATGATTGAAGGTATAATTTCTTTGTTTTTAATTTTAATATCATTTGCTATATTATTAGTTAATTACAAAGATGTAAAAACAGTTTCTAGAAATACTATTAAAGGAATAAGACCAAGAAACTGGTTTGAAACAAAAAGAAATATTTTTGAAGATGGATTTCCATACTTGGTATCATTACCTGCTTTTTTAGTACTATTATTTATAGTTATTGTTCCAATTACTACAACTATCCTATTATCATTTACAAATATGGATCCAAAACATCAATCTAAATTTCAATGGGCTGGTTTTGTAAACTATCTTGGGTTAACCGAATCAGATGGTATGATTGGTAGAGCTTTCTGGGCAATACTAGGATGGACACTTATTTGGACACTTGTTGCAACAAGCCTTGCTATATTGATAGGATTTGGGCTTGCACTTATAACAAATAATGAAAGAATTGTAGGAAAAGGATTTTTTAGAGGAGTATTTATTTTACCTTGGGCAATACCAGCATTTATTACTATAATGTTTTTCAGTATAATGTTTGCAAGACAAGGCATTTTAACTCAAATATTAAATAACATCACGGGACTTAGTTTAGATATTAAAAACAATTCATTCCAGACAAGATTAACTTTAATTGGGCTACAAGGTTGGCTGGGTAGTGCATATGTATTTTTACTTTCTACAGGAGTTCTTCAAGCTATATCTGCAGATTTATATGAAGCAGCACAGATTGATGGAGCTACTGCTTGGCAAAGACTAACTAAAATCACATTACCAATTGTACTTTTCCAAACAGCACCACTTTTAATAGGTCAATACACATTTAACTTTAATAACTTCTCAATTATTTATTTATTTAACAGCGGAGGCCCTTTTAACCCATCAGTATATGGAAACTTAGCGGGATCAACGGATATATTAATTTCTTATGTGTATAAACTAACAATGGATAATCAGCAGCAAGCTGTTGGAGCAGCTGTTACAGTACTTATTTCACTAGCTTTAATGGTATTTACTTTTATAGGCTTTAAAAATTCTAAAGCGTTTAAGGAGGATAAATGATGAAAAAGAAAAGTAATAACCTTTATCTTGGTGACAGACAACCCTTAAACACAATGGGAAAAATAGGATTAGGACTTAGTTATATGGTATTAATTTTATGGACTATTGCAATTTTGTGGCCAATATATCAAATGGTAATGTCTGCTTTTAATGGAATGCAACAAGAATATATTATTATGAACAAAGGATTTGAATTTTCTTTTGATCATTTTACTTTCTTATTTGAAGAAACATTATATCCAAAATGGATGTTAAATACCATATTTATATCAATATCAACAGCCATCATTACTTTGTTATTTGTATCATTCACAGGATTTGCGTATTCAAGATATCGTTTTAAAGGGAGAAAAGCTTCTCTTATGGCTATAATGATAATTCAAACTATACCATCATTTGCAGGATTAACAGCTTATTTTACAATGTATTCAATAATATCAGATGTACTACCATTTTTTAACCGACAAATGATGCTTATTTTAATATATTCAGCTGGTGGAATTGCAGGAAATACATTTATATTAAAAGGATATTTAGATTCTATTTCAATGGAGTTAGATGATGCTGCTAAAATCGATGGATGCTCTAACCTTAAAGTATATAAATTAATAATTTTGCCAATAGCACGACCTATGCTTGCTATAATTGCTTTATGGTCTTTTCTTGGCCCATTTATGGATTATTTATTGCCAAAAGTTATATTGACTAATCCAGAGGCGTATACACTAGCGGCAGGACTATTCACTTTAATAGCAGATAAAGAAAATATGAACCAGCCAGCTTTTGCAGCAGGTGGATTATTAATTGCTATACCAACAGTTATTTTATTTACAGTGTTACAAAAACAATTAATTTCTGGTCTTTCAAGTGGAGCAGTAAAATAAGATAGGAGGAGTAAAAAATGAAAGTTTTATTGGATAATGTAGGTAAAAAATATGAAGGACGAGAAAATTTTACTTTAAGACATATAGATTTAGAAATAGAAGATAAAGATTTTTGTGTTATATTAGGACCATCTGGGTGTGGTAAATCCACTTTACTGCGGATGATAGCAGGACTTAATTCCATAACAGAAGGGGATTTAATTTTTGGAGATAGGCGTGTAAACAAAGTACCGTCAAAAGATAGAGATATTGCTATGGTCTTTCAATCATATGCATTGTATCCTCATATGACAGTTTATGATAATATGGCGTTTTCACTAGCTATGAGGAAAGAACCTAAAAAACTTATACATGAGAGAGTTATGGAAGCAGCTAAAGTTTTACAAATAGAAAACTATTTATATTCAAAGCCTTCCGACATTTCTGGGGGACAAAGACAAAGGGTTGCTCTAGGGAGAGCTATGGTTAGAAAACCAAAAGTATTTTTGATGGATGAACCACTTTCAAACCTTGATGCAAAGTTAAGGGAACATATGAGAGTTGAACTTGTAAAACTTCACAAGGCATTGGAAACTACTTCAATTTATGTAACACATGACCAAGTTGAAGCTATGACAATGGCTACAAAGATAGTTTTAATGGATGGAGGAAAAATTCAACAAGTTGGGAAACCTGAGGATTTCTATAATAGACCAGAAAATGTGTTTGTTGCAAAATTTATTGGTTCACCAACAATGAACTTAATCGAAGGAAAAATGAATGGTGGGAAGTTTGTTTCAGATGATGGAGCTATTACTTTAAATCCAAGTGATACAGATGCTCAAAAATTAAAAGAATATGAAAATAAACCTATAATTGTTGGAATTCGTTCAGAACGTTTTATTACAGACAATATAACAGAAAATACATTAGACTGTACTCTTGATATAGTAGAACTTTTAGGTAAAGAAAAAACTATTTATGCGAAATATTCAAATGGAACAACTTTTGTTGTGACTATTCCTGGACATCTACAATTTAAGGCTGGAGATAAATATAAATTAGTATTCGATAAAGAAGCTTTACATTTTTTTGATGGCGAAACAAAATTACGAATTAACTAACGTTAAGAGGGCGAACGATGTTCGTCCTGCTTATTATAAAGGAGAATAACTTTATGTTATATATTGAACATGATGCAAAAAGCAGATTTTCATATGCATATGATGAAACAACATTGCATATTAGAGTAAAAACCACTAAGGGAGAAGTAAACACTATTCAAGTACAAGGAATTGATCCATTTGCTAGTTGGGTTCCATCTGAAGAAAATCCACAGATATGGGTTCAAGATAGTGCTAATATGTTAAAAATTAACATGGTTAAGGAATATGAAACAGAATATCAAGAAATATGGTTTGCAGAACTTAAAGATTTAAATACAAAAAGAATCAGATATGGTCTGGTTCTAGATACATTCGATGGAAAATTTTTATATGGCTCAAAAGGGGTCATGGATTTAAGCAAGTATCCAAAAGCGTTAGAGGATAATGCTAATTTTTTGAACTTTCCATATATTAATGAAGAGGATATATTTAATGCTCCAAGTTGGGTAAAAGATACTATCTGGTGTCAAATTACTGTCGGCAGTTATTCAAATGATGGTCAATCTTGTATTGATAGAGAAAGTGGAAACTTTAAAGGAATGATTAAGAAGTTAGATTATATTCAAGAAATGGGTTATACTGGCCTTTATTTTACCCCTATATTTAAAGCTCTAGCCTGGCACAAATATGATACAACAGATTATATGGAAGTTGACCCCAACTTTGGAGGAAATGAAGATTTTAAAATTTTTATGGAAGAAGCGAAAAAAAGAAATATAAAAATAATGCTTGATGCAGTCTTTAATCACTGTGGACCACTTAATGAATTTTGGCAAGATGTAATTAAAAACGGAAGAAACTCAGAATACTATAATTTCTTTTATATATTTGATGACAATAAACCTATAGTGGAAAATATAAAAGAAGATGGAATGTATGACCGCATAGATGAAGAAAATTTAAACTTTAGAACATTTGGATTTCACGCATATATGCCAAAATTAAATACAGGAAATCCAAAGCTAAGAAAATATTTACTAAATGTTTCAAAGAAATGGATTGAAGAATACGGAATAAACGGTTGGAGACTTGATGTATCTAACGAAGTTTCTCATCAATTCTGGAGAGAATTTAGGAAAGTAGTTAAAGAAGTAAGTTCAGAAACTTATATTGTGGGAGAAAACTGGGATGATTCATATGAATGGCTTAGAGGAGACCAGTTTGATGCAGTAATGAACTATGGTTTCTTATATACGGTATGGAACTTTATTGGTAGTGCAAATTATAGTAAAATACAGAAAACAACTCCAACAGAATATAAATATCAAATTAATGAATTATTTATTCGATATCCTAAAAATATTTTACAGCATACATTTAACTTAGTAGGAAGCCATGATGTTGCAAGGATTATGACTGTTTGTGACAACGACCCCGAGCTTGTAAAACTTGCTTATTTATTATTGTTAACATTCACTGGTTCCCCTAGTGTATATTATGGAGATGAAATAGGTATGACTGGTATGGGAATGGATTCGAGTCGTGACCCAATGATTTGGGATAAAGATAAACAAAATTTAGATTTACAACAACATATAAAAAAAATGATAAAACTACGAAAACAATATTCTTCATTTAAGGAAGTGGATATTGAATGGATTTTAACAGATGATGAAAAGAATATTTTAATATTTGCTAAGAAAAATGATATTGAAAAAACTTATATAATAATTAATAATAGTAATAAGGAAGAAACTCTAGCCTTGCCAACAGAATTATCCAATAATACTATATTTGATATATATAATGAACAAAGTATTCGTCTAGAAAAAGAACTGATTTTGAAACCATATGGGTTCTATTTAATAAAATATTTATAAGCTATTTTATCTCTCCTTAATCAAGGAGGGATATTTTTATTTTTAATATATATTGACACTCATAAAAAAAAAGAGTACTATATTTTTATTACAATATTTATGAATATCGTATAATAACAAGGAGGAGTATTTATATGAAATCAATAAAATTAATATTAAGTCTAGTAACAGCAAGTATGTTGGTGGCTTGTGGAACATCTCCATCAGAAATTGAAAGTGTAGAAACTCAAGGGACACTAAAGGAAACTTTTATAGTTGGATTTGATGCTGAATATCCACCATACGGATACATGGATGAAAATGGAGAATACATAGGATTTGACCTTGAAATGGCAGAAATAGTTTGTAATAATTTAGGGTATGAGCTTATAAAACAACCAATTGATTGGGCTTCTAAAGATATGGAGTTAAATAGTGGTAATATAGATTGCATTTGGAATGGATTTTCTATGACACCAGAACGAATGGATGATTATGCTTGGTCAGATGCATACATAGATAATTTACAAGTTATTGTGGTACCAGAAGATAGTGAAATTAAAGAATTAAAAGATTTAGCAGGAAAAAATGTAATAGTCCAATCAGCTTCTGCAGCAGCAGAAGTGTTAAATAGTGAAGAGTTATCTTATCTTACGACAACTTTTAATGACCTTAGTGAAAACCCCGATTATAATACAGCATTTATGAATTTGGATGCTGGAGCAACTGATGCTATAGCAATTGATATAGGTGTGGCAAATTATCAATTATCAAATAGAAATAATAAGTACAGAATATTGGAAGAAGAGCTTCAAAGTGAACTATACGGGATAGGATTTAGAATTGAAGATACACAGCTACGAGATACTATTCAAGCAGAACTAATGAAACTAGTTGAAGATGGTACGTATTACAAATTAGGAGAGAAATATGGAATTGATAAAAGCATGTTATGTCTAGGAAATTAAGGTGATGCTATGAATATTTCAACCATGATACAACAACTTTCAGAAGGCATGGTAATATCAATACAAATATTTTTTGCAACATTATTATTTTCTATTCCTCTAGGAGCAATTATATGTTATGGTAGACTATCTAAAAATAAATTTATACGAAAATTTACTAGTTTATATATCTCTCTAATGAGAGGAACTCCTTTAGTATTACAATTATTAGTAGTTTATTTTGGTCCATATTATTTATTTGGAATTAGTATATCACCTGGCTATAAGATGATAGCGGTTATAATTGGCTTTTCAATTAATTATGCAGCATATTTTGCTGAAATTTATAGAGGTGGAATTTTATCAATTGATGAAAAACTATATGAAGCTGCTATGGTATTTGGATATAGTCGAAGACATACCTTTTTTATAATAATATTACCATTATTGATAAAAAGAATTTTGCCTGCGACAACTAATGAAATAATTACACTAGTAAAGGACACCACTCTTGCATTTGTTCTTGCAGTAGCAGAAGTGTTTACTATTGCAAAGCAAATTGCAAGTTCCCAAACAACAATGCTTCCTTTTATGATAGCAGGTGTGTTTTATTTTGTATTTAACTACATAGTGCAATATATTATGGAATACTTAGAGAAAAAATTATGTGATTATGAATAATATACTAACTTCTAAACATTAATTATCTAATAATAGTCTTATTTTGCAAATTCCTTCTATAGGTTATTAGTCGATCCTCTATCATTTTTTTACTCATTATGGCTTGTTTTATTATCGTAACTACATTTACTATAATTAGATGAGTCATTTTTTATTTCCAGTAGTAAATTTTGCATTTAATTATATAAACATACTTATACATTAAAATGTTTTTTGAGGGCGTGGGAGCCTCTACTGAGCTTCTTACTATAATAAAATTTATACTAAAAGCAAATAACAGATTTGGTCACGTTGTTTCTAAATCCGTTATCCTGAATAGAAAAATTCCTTTGGTCTTTTTCTAGGATTCAAAAATTAAATCAATACATAGTAAAGTTTACATATAACATATGTTTAGAGTTTTTTTGATTATTTTTAACTATTATAAGAAGTTAAGTATAGTAATAATTAAAAAAATAACGTATAATGTTTATAACACTGATGATTTAAAGGTGTTCTATAATAAATGTACTTTAAACTAGTGGTAATTAAGCAAGAACATTATTTTTTTATTAGAAAGGTAGGTACTTTATGATTGTTACTTTTCAAGAAATGTCCAATTTAATACACTCAAATCAATTAAATAAAGCTAGTAAAATTTTAAATAAGACTAAAATTCATAATTCTTATTGGCATTATTTTTCTAGTGTAATTGCATTAAAAAAATGTTGGTTTGACACTGCTAAAAAGCATATCGAAATAGCACGTAAGCTAAAACCAAATTTTGAACCATTTGAAAATTTTTATGCTAAACTTATGAGCAGATCAAGTAGATATAGTAATGATTACCATCACTCTTCCAGATATAGAAGACGTGGGTGTGATTGTTGTGACTGTGATTGTTGCCCAAATATCAGTTGTTGTGATTTAATTTGTTTAGACTCTATTTGTGAATGTATGGGTGGAGACTTAATTGAATGTATTTAGGAGAATTAAATGTTTGGTTATGTTATGCCTCTTAAAGAGGAATTAAAAATTAGAGAATATGAAATCTTTAGAAGTTATTATTGTGGGCTATGTCAACATATTAAGCAAACCTTTGGGCATGCTCCACGTCTTGTCTTAAATTATGATTTAACTTGTATGGGAATTTTATTAGATAGCTTAAATCCTGATAAAATATCAGCTAAAAATGCAGGTTGTATTGCTAATCCTCTTAAAAAAAAGAAAATGATAAGCAATAATAAAGCTTTAGACTATACAGCATCTATCAATGTAATACTTTCATATTATAAAATTCTTGATGATGTTAATGATGAAAAGAATATGAAAAGTAAAGCTTTAGCAATAGGTTTATCACCCTTTATATCAAAATTAGATGTATCTTTAAATTGTATTAAGAAGAAAATAAAAGAATATTTAAATATTCTTACTAAACTTGAGCATAACAAAAGTTTTAATAGTATTGATGAAATTGCCCATCCTTTTGCAATGTTAGTAGGTGATGTGGTGAAATGCTATCCTTATATATTATATAAGGATAGTAAAATTTTGAGAGAACAATTATTTCAATTTGGATATGTTTTAGGAAAGTGGATTTATATTATAGATGCTTTAGACGATTTTCCTAAAGATGTGAAAAATAATAATTTTAATCCATTTTATACTTTATATTATAATCCACAACTATCTGTACATGAAAATTTTGAATATATGAAAAACAAAGCAGAATTTACTTTGTTAAATTGTGGAGCAACATGTGAAAATATATTAAATAAATTACCATTAAAGAAAAATAAAAACTTATTAAACAACATTGTTATACTTGGAATGATGGATAAATATATGCAAGTTAGTAACAAATATTCTTGTAAAAAGCATAGGAGGAATAGATGAAAACTAAGGATTTAGCACTAGGGGGAATTTTAACAGCATTAACTATAATAATACTATATATAAGTACAATTGTACCAACAAGTACTATGACTTTCTATGGAATTACAGCTATTATTACTATAATAGCATATATAAGAGCATCTATAAAAACTGCTATTTTAGTGTATACTTCTTCAAGTATTTTATGTTTCTTGTTTTTGCCGCCACAAACATATTTGATGTATATTTTATTTTTTGGGCACTACGGTATATTAAAAGGAATAATAGAGGGACTAAACAAAATTGTACTGGAATGGATATTAAAACTTATAGTTTTTAATACTTGTCTATTTTTAGGTGCATTTCTCTTTAACTTTATATTAAATATTAATGTGTTTGAACAAGGATTTATAATGCAACTTGTTCTGGGTCAAGTTATATTTGTTATATGTGATTACGCATTAACTTTAGCTATTGATGGATATTATAAATATTTTTCTCGATTTTGAGATGTCATAAGTTAACTTAATCTTTAAAAAATTTTTCTCGTTTCTATAGTAAAGGTACTTAAAATAGCAGCAACTAAAGTTGATTATAGTGGGAGGAAATTCACTCCCTCAACTTCAGCTTATAATCACATTTCATATAAGGTATTTAACTAGCACAATTGGTTAGTTTATGTCTTGTGCTTAGTTAAATACTCACTATAATATTTAATATAATAAGACTGGAAAGTAAATATATGTTTGAGCTGTAGATGTGAAATTCTCTGAATGATACACAGTAGCAATGGCTTGTGCAAAGCAGTTATCATAAATTAATTAGTTCTTTTATCAATCAAATACCAGAAAACTTAAGTTTGTAATTAATTAAAAAGGTGTAGACTAATACTTTAATCTCAATATAATTAATATAAATCGGAGGAAATAATTGTGAGTGAATTACAAATTTTAACTTTTTTAAATAATTATGGATTATTTTTTATATTTTTTGTAGTATTTATGGAATATTTAAACTTTCCAGGATTTCCATCTGGAATTATTATGCCTGTTATAGGAGCATGGTCAAGCAATAGAATAACACTGTTTTTTATAGCTTTAGGAATAAGTATATTGGCAGGACTTTTGGGAACTTTAGTTTTATATTATATAGGCAAATATGGTGGAAAACCTTTGATGGATAAACTGTATAAAAAACATCCCAAAGTAGCTAAAAAGTTAAAAAACGTTGAAAATAAGTTAATAAAAAATGCTAACATTACTATATTTATTACTAAACTTATACCAATGATCCGTACACTAGTAGCTTTTCCTATAGGAGCATCAGGAATTAAACCATCAATATATTTAATTTATTCGTCTGCTGGAATTGCTATTTGGAATGGTACTCTTATGTTATCTGGTACAGCTTTGTATGTAATATTAAAGTAATTATATTGAATAGTTCCTTATTTTTAAAAAGCAACTATTATTCACTTTTCAGAATTATTGTTTATAAAACTTGAATTATCAAGTTAGGAGATTCTCGTGTTGAAATTCATGCAATAGTAGATGGCTTAGGGAACCCAGTAAAATTATGTTTAACTAAGTAAATCATTTTTAGCATTTGTATATCTTGCTTATATATTCATTTTAGTTAAAGTTAAGAAACCCTATAAAAAAGGACCATAGACTATTGTCTATGGCCTAATTAATAATTAAACTAATTTTTTATAGCTTTCATATCTTTCTTTTGCATATTGTTCTGCACATTTAAATAATTCTTCACTTTCAGCAGGGTAACTAGCAGCAAGAGATGCATAACGAACTTGATTCATTATAAATTCTCTAAAGTTTCCAGTTGGCTCTTTTGAATCTAGTGTAAATGGATTTTTTGATTCTTTTTTAAGAGCAGGATTATATCTATATAAATGCCAGTAACCACATTTAACCGCATCATCCATACTACTAATTGAACATGCCATAGAAGATTTTAATCCGTGACTTATACAAGTTGCATAAGCAATAATAATAGATGGTCCATCATATGCTTCCGCTTCTCTTATAGCTTTAAGCACTTGATTTTTATCAGCTCCCATTGCAACTTGAGCAACATAAACATTTCCATATGACATCATCATCATACCTAAATCTTTTTTCTTAGAACGTTTTCCACTTGCAGCAAATTTTGCAACTGCACCAATAGGAGTAGCTTTTGAAGCCTGACCACCAGTGTTTGAATAAATTTCTGTATCAAATACTATAACATTTACATTTTCTCCACTAGCCATAACATGGTCAAGTCCACCATAACCAATGTCATAAGCCCATCCGTCTCCACCAACAATCCATTGAGAACGTTTAACAAGATGATCTTCACGAGATTTAATCTCATCAACTAGTATTTTTGCTTCTCCGTTAAAGTTTTTATCTAAAACTGCCATAACTTTATTACTAGCGTCTCTTGTAGTTTCTCCATTTTGTTTGTTGTCAAGCCAATATTGGAATGCACTTTTAGCATCTTCAGGAATATCCATAGTTACTAGTTTTTCCATATTTTCAATTATTTTACTTCTAATTTGTTTGCTTGAAATAGCCATTCCAAGTCCATATTCCGCATTATCTTCAAATAAAGAGTTTGCCCAAGCTGGTCCTTGACCATTTTTGCTTGTAGTATATGGTGTTGAAGGAGCTGAACCACCCCAAATTGATGAACAGCCTGTTGCATTAGCAATTACCATTCTTTCTCCAAATAGTTGAGTAATAAGCTTGATATAAGGAGTTTCTCCACAACCCCCACATGCTCCAGAAAACTCTATAAGAGGAGTTTTGAATTGGCTATCTTTAACACTTGAACCATCTACAAGATTACCTTTATCAGAAACTTCTTTTGTGTAGTATTCCCAGTTTTTATTTTCTTTTTCTTCAATCTCTTCAATAGGTTTCATTACTAGCGCTTTTGTTTTAGCTGGACACATTGTTACACAGTTTTCACATCCAGTACAATCAAGTGGGCTAAGTTGCATTCTATATTCTAAACCTTCAAATGCTTTACCAATAGCTTTTTTAGTTTCAAAACCTTCTGGAGCATTTTTTACTTCTTCTTCATTTAATAGTGCTGGTCTAATACAAGCATGAGGGCATACATAAGAACATTGATTACATTGAATACAATTTTCTTTTATCCATAGTGGCACTTCAATTGCAATTCCACGTTTTTCATAAGCAGCTGTACCAGATGGAAAAGTTCCATCTTCATAACCATTAAAAGTACTTACTGGAAGTGTATCTCCTTCTTGAGCAGTAACTGGACGTACAATTTTAGTTATAAATTCTGGTTCATTTGCAGGTTGTTTTTCATTATCAGTAGCATTTGCCCAAGATGATGGAACATCAACTTTTACAATTTTATTCATACCTTGTTCAATTGCTTTATAATTCATCGTTACAATTTTATCGCCTTTTTTACCATAAGCTTTTTTAACAGAATCTTTTAAATATTGTTCTGCTTCATCTGTAGGAATAATTTGAGATAATTTAAAGAAAGCAGATTGCATAATCATGTTTATACGTTTTCCTAAACCAATTTCCATAGCAACATCAGTTGCATCAACTGTATAGAAATTAATATTGTTATTTGCAATATATCTTTTCATTTTACCAGGAAGTTTTTCATCAAGTTCTTCTGGAGACCAAATACAGTTTAGTACAAATGTACCACCTTTTTTTAGTCCTTTTAATACATCATATTGTTCAACATAACTTTGTTTATGAACACCAATATAATCTGCTTCATCAATTAAATAAGTTGAACGAATTGGTTTATCTCCAAATCTTAAGTGAGAAACAGTTATACCACCTGATTTTTTTGAATCATAAGCAAAGTACGCTTGAACATATTTATTTGTATGCTCACCAATAATTTTAATTGCTTGTTTATTAGCACCAACTGTTCCGTCAGATCCAAGCCCCCAGAATTTACATCTATGAGTTCCAGGAGTAGTAATTGTAAGGTTATTATTTCTTGGTATAGACATGAATGTCACGTCATCTTCAATACCAACAGTAAAATGATTTTTAGGATTTGCACTTTCAAGATTGTCAAATATAGCTTTTATATCTTTTGGTGTAACGTCTTTTGATCCAAGACCATATCTTCCACCAATAATTTCAATATCTTTTCTATCATATAACGCATTACGAACATCAAGATATAAAGGTTCTCCAGATGCCCCATGTTCTTTAGTTCTATCAATTACGCAGATTTTTTTTGCAGTAGCAGGAATAGCTTTAATTAAATGTTCATTTGAGAATGGTCTAAATAAATGAACTTTTACTAGACCGTATTTTCCACCTTGTGCATTTAAGTGGTCAATTGTTTCTTCAATTGTTTCAGTTGCAGAACCCATAGCTATAATTATTTCAGTTGCATTTGGATCTCCATAATAGTTAAATAATTCATATTTACGACCAGTTTTTTCACTGATTTGGTTCATATAATCTTCAACATATTTAACTACGTCAATATAATATTTATTTGATGCTTCTCTTGTTTGGAAGTAAATATCAGGATTTTGTGCAGTACCACGAGTTACAGGATGTTCTGGAGAAAGTGCTTTGCGTCTAAATCTTAAAAGTGCATCTTGATCAAGCATTTCAGCATATTCTTCATATTCTAATACATCAATTTTTTGGATTTCATGACTTGTTCTAAATCCATCAAAGAAATGTACAAATGGCAAACCTCCTTTAATTGCAGCAAGATGTGCAACTGGTGCAAGGTCTGCTACTTCTTGAACTGAACCTGACGCAAGCATAACACAACCTGTTTGGCGAGTAGCCATAACGTCTTGATGATCACCAAAAATTGATAGTGCTTGTGCTGCTAACGCTCTTGCACTTACATGAAATACTCCTGGAAGAAGTTCTCCAGCTACTTTATACATATTTGGTATCATAAGAAGTAACCCTTGAGATGCAGTATATGTGCTTGTTAAAGCTCCTGCTTGAAGAGAACCATGAAAAGCTCCTGCTGCTCCTGCTTCAGATTGCATTTCTACAACTTTTACTACTTGACCAAAAATATTTTTTCTTCCTTGTGCTGCCCATTCATCAACTGATTCTGCCATATTTGAAGATGGTGTTATTGGATAAATTGTTGCAACCTCTGTAAATGCATATGATACATAAGCAGCAGCAGTATTTCCATCAACAGTAATTTTTTTCATTGAAAAAGCCTCCTAAAATTTTTTATATTATAATTAAATAAATCTTGAAATTTCTTCTACAGAAAATCTTGGTGGAGTTTTTGGTTCTTGATCTGGATAACCATATATAATTAATGCTCCAACAGTTTCATTTTCGGGTAAATTTATAATTTTAGCAATTTCTTTGTCATTTATTATTCCAAATATACATGTTCCTATTCCTTTTTCATGTGCTGCAAGACAAAAGGTTTGGCAAGCAATTCCCGCATCAAAAACTTCCCATATTACAGAGTTTTCAAGGTCTTTACCATCTAATTTATCACTTATTTGACCACTTTTACCTTTCACAAAGCTTAAAACTGCAACTCCATGAGTGTTTCTTAAACTTTTAACGTTGTAAACAAAACCGCTTACACCTTTGTCAGCGATTTCATTAATTACATCTTTATTATCAATCAAGGTATAACGTGCAACTTGAGTATTTGCCCAAGATGGTGAAAAGCGAGCAATGTCAATAATTTCTTTCATTGTCTCTCTGTCAACTGGTGTATCTTTAAATTTCCTTATACTCCTTCTTGTGGTTAAGAGTTCCTTAGCTGTCATTTTCTTATCTCCTTTAGTTGCTTTATATAATGATAATATATTATATATTAGAAGTAATAAATTTTAAAATCTTATCTCATATTTTTTCAGTTGTATGTTTATGTAGCAATATCTATACATTAACATACTAAATTAATAATCAATTAAGATTATAATTATAATAATACGTCCAATTATAATTTGTGTCAACGCTCTTTAATAATAAATTTTAACCATTTAAAAATATCTTGTAATATTTTTTTGATATTATAATCTTCATCATGAAGAAGATCATGCATACATTTTTTATATATAATAACTTTCTTGTTGAAATTTGGTATCTTATTGAGAGTTTTAAAAGTATTTTTTATAGGAATTACATAATCATTAGTACCTAGTAAGAACAAACTGTTCAACTCATATTGACAAGCATGATTTTCTGCATATTCAATTCCACAACGTAGAAACTGGTCAAAAAATCGTGCTGTTCCAAATTTAGTAGATAATGTATCTTTCGTAAATTTATCAACAAATTCTTTGTTTTTTACAGCAAAATTAACTCCATAAGGAAAATGATTAAATTTTATAATTGGAACAGTTTGCCCAATTTTTTCATATATTTTTTTTGGTATATAATTACATAAAGCTGGAAATCCTAAAGCTGGTGAAGCAAAAATTTGACCTTTTACATCTTTTGGATAAATTAATCCATATAAAAAAGTAATAAGTCCACCCATTGAATGTCCATATGTTATTATTGTTTTTTTATATTTATTTAAATTTGTGATTAAATATTTTAAATCTTCCACATACAAAAAAAAGTCATTAATATCTCCATGTTCTCCTTCAGATTTAGCGTTTCCACGTAAATCTAAAATGCATACACCATAATTTTTTTCTACTAATTTATTAGCGAAATCTATATAATGACCTGAATGTTCCATATATCCATGAGCAATAATAATTATGGCTTTTGCATTACTTGGAATATCTTGGAGATAAAATATTTTTGTATTTTCTTTTCCTAAAAAAAACTTTTCTTTTAAATTCAAACATATCACCCTATTAATTATTTTGGTTTAGGAATTTTCCAATTAACTTGTTTAGGAATAAATAAATTTGGATTATCTTCTCCGAAATCTTTGTATAAATGTTGTAATAAATAATATGTTGCCAAAGCATCAGCATATGCTCTATGAGCATTTTTTAAATTAATATTATAAAAAGTGCATAAATCCCCTAATTTACGACTTTCTAAGTGATTTAATCCGCTTCGTGCAATTACTAATGTATCTATTACTTTAAAATTAAAGTCTAAATTAAGTTTTATTGCATTTGCTTTTAATATTCTATAATCAAATAATGTTATGTTGTGTCCAACTAATACTGCATCTTCGCAAAACGATATAAAATCGGGTAAAACTTTACTTATATTTGGAGCAAACTTTACCCATTCATCTTGTATTCCTGTAATATTTGTAACATATGATGGAATGCTTTGTATTGGCTTAACGAAGGTATTAAATTTTTTGACTATTTGATTATTTTTTATATATAAAGCTCCAATTTCTATTATTTCACTTTCCATTGGTTTTGTTCCTGTTGATTCAATATCTAACACTACATATTTTTCCATATTTCCCCCTTAGGGTAATGTCACCCTTATAATAATATAATTTCTGTTTCTTTTAATGATTTTTCTATCATTTCATCTATAGTTAAATCCAGAGCTTTTTCTGATTTTCTTATATATTCTAATTTAGGATTTGTTTCAGGATGTTTTGGAACAAAAATTGTACAGCAATCTTCATATGGTAATATAGATGTTTCAAATGTATCTATTTTTTTTGCTATATCAATAATATCAACTTTGTCAAATCCTATAAGTGGTCTAAAGACAGGCCTATCACTTGCTTCATTTGTCACAACTATACTATTAATAGTTTGGCTTGCAACTTGTCCTATGCTTTCTCCTGTAATCAATGCTACAGCATGATTTTTGTTAGAAATTCGTATTGCTATTTCCATCATTATTCTTCGCATAATAATTGTAAGTTGAGTATGAGGACAATTTTCTTGTATAGCAAGCTGAATTTCAGTAAATGGTACAACATAAATTTTTAGTTCTCCAGTATATACCGCTAATTTTTTACCAAGTTCTACAACTTTGTCTTTTGCACGTTCACTAGTATATGGTGGACTGTGAAAATATACAGCTTCAATTTCAACCCCACGTTTTGCTATCATCCAACCTGCAACAGGACTATCAATCCCTCCTGAAAGAAGTAACGTTGCTTTGCCATTTGTCCCATATGGCATTCCACCTATGCCAGCATATGTTTTTGAATATACATATACTTCTGTTCTTATTTCAACAACTAGTGTTATTTCTGGATTTTTTACATCAACTTTAAGTTGATTTGGAAATTCATTTAAAAGATAGGCTCCAAGAGTTGAACTTACTTCCATTGAGGGCATTTCAAATCGCTTATCAGCACGTTTGGTTTCTACTTTAAAAGTTTTAATTACATTTGGTAAAAGCAATTCTTTAATGTGTTCTTTTGCTAATTCTTGTATAGCTTCAAAAGTTTGTTCTTTTCTTTTAGTTCCATACGCAACACCAATTATGCCAAAGATATGCGTTAATTTATCTATAACTTGCTGAGTGTTGATATTTTCTTCTAAAGGTTCTGCTACTATACGTCCTTGTTCTTTCCTTACTGAAAATACACCTAGTTGAAATAAACTCTTTTTAATTGTTTCAACTAACTTATTTTCAAATTTATAACGGTTTTTGCCTTTTATGGCAAGTTCACCATATTTTATTAAAAAAATCGATTGCATTACTTTCCTCCATTGTTAACTTTTCTTATCTTTGGTATTTCTTTAATAAGAACATTTACAACCTTATCCAAGTCTTCTATAGTTGTTTCATAACTAAATGAAAATCTAATTGCACTGTACACATAATCTTCACTTACTCCTATAAAAGATAATATATTTTTACTTTTTTTATGAGTAAGACAGGCCGAGCCCGCTGAAACATATATATCATTTTTCTCCAGCACATTCATTAATATTTCTGAACGAATATCTTTAAATGAAATATTTAAGATATGAGGTGCTCCATCAACAGCACTATTAACTCTTATGCCAGATATATGATTTTCAATGTTTTTTTGTAAATAATTCTTACACTTTTGATAATGCTCTTTATATTTATTTAAATTATCAAAAACAATTTCTCCTGCTTTATGCATTCCTACAATGTTATATACATTTTCTGTCCCTGAACGAATATTCTTTTGTTGCCCACCACCATAAAATAAATTGACAATTCTAATATTTTTATTCTTATATAAAATGCCAACTCCTTTTGGTCCATAAAGTTTGTGCCCACTTATTGATATTAAATCAATATTTTTTTTAGGTACTAGAATTTTTCCAAATGATTGAACTGCATCTACATGGAAAATTGTATCTTTATTTTTCCTTTTAATTAATTCGGCAATTTTTTCAATTGGTTGAATTGTTCCTATTTCATTGTTTATATGCATTATGCTTACAAAAATAGTTTTTCCATCTAAATGATTTTCTAATTCTTCAAGACTCACGTATCCATCCAAGTCTGCTTTAAGTCTAATTACCTCAAACCCTTGTTGCTCAAGGTAAGTAAAAACTTCTTTCACAGATGAATGTTCAATATTTGATGTAATGATCTTATTTCCATTTCTTTTGTAAGCATTAATTGCTCCAAGGATTGCAAGATTATTACTCTCTGTTCCTCCTGATGTATAAATTATTTCCTCTTTAGAACATCCTAACTGTTTTGCAAAAAACATACTACTTTCCTTTAAAAGATTTTCAGCAAGAAAACCTTGTTTATGCAAAGCAGAAGGGTTTGCATAAACATTTTCCATAACATAGCACATAATTTCTTGTACTTCTTTAAATGGCTTTGTGCTTGCTGCATTATCTAGATAAATCATTAAAATAATTCCTCCTCAATAAGTTAAGCAAAATTTACTTACTTGGATAAGTATACCACAAGTAATTGCCATTTACAAATTAGTATGCATCAATCTATTTAAGAGATATAAATTCTACTATATAAAAGGATAGTACTCTATTATATTTACATCTTCGAATAGATTACATCTTACTTTTCTACAGTAAAATTTTGAGAATTATTATGATTTTACTTTAAGTCAAATACACGCCCCAGCATATCAACAATAGGAGTTAATGCGTTCATTGCTTCCTCAATAGTATTAGTTTCTGTTCCTAGTTCAATTAAAAGTGAATGTGGTACCATATAAGTACTATACCTGTATATTTTTAAATATATTCTTCTCATCATATCTGGATAATAAGTTAAACCTTGAATTTGCATTTGAATGGTTAAAGCTAAATTATCTTCAACATATGGATTTACTAAATGTGAAAGAGGTTTTAAATTTCCTTCTAAATCTCTTTGAGTGGTAATACCATTAACGAACATTACTTTTGCAGCTTCTTTGCCATTTATTGGAGCTGAATCAACAGTAATTCCACTATCTCTATGTAAATCTATAACAAGTTGGATAGAAGGATTATTTTCAATAATTTTTTCTATAACAGGCCCCATTCGATCGTATTCTCCATAATCTTGAATTTCTCCATTTAGATAAAAATTATCTGTATTATGCATAACTTCAAGACCATATTCTTCTTCTAATATTCTTCCAAGTTCGGCTCCTACTGAAGAAATTCCACCTGTTTTGTAATCTTTAGGATTTTCATCTATATAAGTTTCTTTTACATGAGTATGAAAAATTAATACTTGCGGTCCATCAACATCAGTATCAATTTTCAGATTTCTATTTGCAAGTTCCTCAAAATCCCACATATCAAGGACATCAGTATCAAGTTCTAAAGCAGCATCTGCTATAAACATATTTCTCAATAAGTAAGATGAATCACCAAGTTTACTTAAATCAATTTTTTGTTTGGGTGGAGTTGGAAACTGAGGAATGTACGTATTTTCTGTTTCTAAGTTTATAAGCTCATGAGCATCTGGAATATCAAATGTTCCTACTAATCCCACACTGTCAAAGTAAATTGGTATATCCTTAAAAAAAGGCATGCTTTGGTAAATATATGTTAAAGGACTTTTTACTCCCAAGCTAAAAATTTGTTTAGCGTACTCTTTTCCAAATAGTTCTACATTTAATTCACCCGCAATATTTGGTACAGCTATTTTGGTAAAAATTAATGAACTTAGGTTGTTAGTTTTAAAATTTAATTCATTATATGTAGCTGAAAACGAAAATACTAAAAATAATATCAATACAAGATGATAAGGAAATATCTTTTTTAAATAATTTTTAAACATAAAAACCCCCCTCATTAGTTATAGGGCGTTCGAGTAACGCCCTTACTATTGTATACAAGCCTTTGTGCAAATATGACTAGTATGCATATTTATTTATATCATCAATAGTTATACTGGGATGGACAGCTATGTTTATTGCATTTGATATGACATTGCCAAGGTACATTATTACTTCATCAATATCTTTTGGTGTAACAAATAAATTTCCTATTGTTGGTGTGATAGTTTTTTTAATGAGTGAATATTTTTCTTGATCTCCTAAATCTTTAAGCATTTGATAAAAAGTAGCATCTTGTGTTTCTGAAAGCATACTTTCAATCAAATAATCCATAGTATCATTTACTAGTGTTGCTGCATCAACAACTGTTGGTACTCCAATTGCAATAACTGGGCAACCTACTGTACTTTCATCTAGCTGTTTACGTTTATTTCCAATACCTGCTCCTGGAGAAATTCCTGTGTTAGTAATTTGTATTGTAGTATTAATTCTTGAAGCACTTCTTGCACCCAAGGAATCAATTGCTATTATACAATGAGGTTTAATGTGTTCTGCTGTTCCTTTTACAATTTCGCTAGTTTCTATTCCTGTTAAGCCCATTACTCCAGGGGCAAGACTACTTAAATTTGCAACGTTTTTTTCTATTTCAGCTGGAACAAATTCCATTAAATGTCTTGTTACAAAAACTTTATCAGTGACATAAGGACCTAATGTATCTGGTGTTGCTTGTCTATTTCCTAGTCCAATTGCTAAAACTTTTAGTTTTTCATCAACTTTTGGTAATAAGGATTTTATAATATTTGCTACTTCTTGTATAATTTGTTTATGAGCTTGTGGATTATTTTCTTTTAAAGATTGAGATTCTATAGTTATATATTTTCCAATGGGTTTACCCATTATCTTTGCACCATCTTCACTTGTAATTTCAATATGTGTCTTTTTAAAAAATTCTTGCTCATCTATTTGCATC
>LJHD01000067.1 GCA_001983475.1 Candidatus Epulonipiscium fishelsonii
ATCAACTGTGGGTGGAGCAACAAGATGGATAGACCTTGGGTTTATCCAATTGCAACCTTCAGAGTTTGCAAAAATAGCGGTGATTTTATGTACATCAAAACTAATTTCAAAGTATAATAATAACATGAACTCTGTAATAAGTATAGGAAGTATAGGTTTATTCCAATTTATTCCTTTTATATTAATAAATCTTCAACCAAACTTATCTACTAGCTTAGTAATTGTAATAATATTGATAGTCCAAATATTTGTTAGTAATTTGGATATGAAATATATTATATCAGTGACTATAATAGGTATTTTAAGTTTAGTTCTATTGTTAGGATATATAATTAGAAATCCTAACCAAAAAATTATTGAGGACTATCAACGTAATAGAATAGTAACCCAATTTGAAGGCGGAGATACACAAGGTGATTATTACCAAACAAGCAGGTCCATTGATGCAATAGGTTCAGGAGGATTATATGGAAAAGGATTGTATCAAGGAGCCATCAGTCAATTAAATTATTTACCAGAAGCTCATAATGATTTTGTTGTAGCTATAATCGGTGAAGAGTTTGGATTTGTAGGGATATGTTCATTAATATCTGTAATATTAATATTAATAGCGCGAGGCATATGGGTAGCCTATACATCACAAGATGATTTTGGTAAATTTATAGTAGCTGGATACATTGGCATGATTGCAACACAGTCTTTTATAAATATGGGAGTGGTAACAAGTATGTTGCCAAATACAGGGTTACCTTTACCTTTTGTAAGTTACGGAGGAAGTTCTTTATGGGCAAATATGATGGGCATGGGTCTAGTGCTTAATGTATCAATGAAGCGAGAAGAAACAATGTTTTAAAAATAAAATTAAAGAAGGTGTAAACAATGAATATTGGGTTAGTTGCACATGATGCAAAGAAAAAATTAATGGAAAATTTAGCTATAGCGTATCGTCATATATTATCAAAACATACGTTATACGCCACAGCAACAACAGGTCGTTTGGTTGAAGAAGCCACTAATTTAACAATTTATAAATATTTAGCAGGACATTTAGGAGGTTCACAACAATTAGGCTCTCAAATTGCTCATAATCAATTAGATATGGTAATATTTTTAAGAGATCCATTAACTCAAAAACCTCATGAACCAGAGGTAGGAACATTAGAACGTCTTTGTGATATTCATAATATTCCTATAGCAACAAATTTAGCAACAGCAGAATTATTAATTAAAGCTTTAGAACGTGGAGATTTAAGTTGGAGAGAAATAGTAAGATAAAAAAGGACTTAATTAACTTAAGTCTTTTTTGTTTTTTTAATGGAGGTACAAATGATAACGGATTTTTTATTAAAACAAGTTGATAAACCATCTAGATATATTGGAGGTGAAATTAACACATATAATAAAGATTTAAATGAAATAGATGTGCATTTGGCATTTGCTTTTCCAGATGTATATGAAGTAGCAATGAGTCACTTAGGCATGCAAATTTTATATCACTTTTTTAATAGGAGAAAAGATACTTTTTGCGAAAGAGTATTTTCTCCTTGGATTGACATGGAAAAATTAATGCGTGAAAATAACATACCATTGTTTAGTTTAGAGACTCATTCAAATATAAAAAGTTTTGATATGTTAGCCATTACTTTACAATATGAAATGAGTTATACAAATATTTTAAATATGTTAGATCTTGCTAATATACCTATTTTGAGTAAAAATAGAACAGAAGAAGATCCTATTATAATTGCTGGTGGTCCATGTGCATATAACCC
>LJHD01000068.1 GCA_001983475.1 Candidatus Epulonipiscium fishelsonii
AATATCTGCTATATTAATTTCTTCTGCTTTCATTTTACAAGAATTTATATAATTTAAAACAGAAGATTTTATTCCACTGAAACTAAAGTCATACCCATCATCTAACATTGCTTTAGGAAATAATATAGAAGCATTACCAATTTTACTTAATTCATCAATTTTAGGTCCACCTGGATATTCCAATCCCATAGTTCTGGCTACTTTGTCATAAGCCTCTCCAACTGCGTCATCCCGTGTTTTTCCTATAATTTGATATTCTGTATAATCATTAACTTTAACTAAGTGAGTATGGCCTCCCGAAACGACCAAACATAAAAATGGAGGTTCTAAATCCTGATACTCAATATAATTTGCTGAAATGTGACCTTCTATATGATGCACTCCTATTAATGGAATATTTTTTGCAAAAGCAATTGCTTTTGCACTGACTACTCCTACTAATAAAGCTCCCACTAATCCTGGTCCATACGTTACTCCGACTGCATCAATATCGTCTAAAGTCAACTCTGCTATTTGTAAAGCTTCCTTTATAATGTAATTTATTTTTTCAACATGCATTCGAGATGCTATCTCTGGAACTACACCACCAAATTTTTTGTGTAAATTTATTTGTGTAGCAATAACATTAGATAAAACTTTTCGTCCATTTTCTACAATAGCTACTGCCGTTTCATCACATGATGTTTCTATTGCTAATATTTTCATCTTTATTTGTTACTCCTTAACTTTTATCTTGGTATTGGTTTTGTGGGTTGAATAGTATATAATTTCCACTTTCCATTTTCAAGCATATATATATATTTTTGCCAAGCAGATGAACCATCAAAGAATATATGCTCAACTGTAATATCTGCTTGATCATCATCATGATAACTTATCATCCTTATTTCATTGCCTACATTATGGTTTTTTTTGAGCTTGATAATTTTGCGCCGTTAACCACATATTAGCTAGTTGATGTTCAGTGCTTGTTAAACTACTCAATTGTTCACCATAAATTTTCCTCATTACATCAACACTTTGTACAATTGTTTCATAATCAGCTGATTCACTATACTGATATTTGACAGCAGTATTGTATATATTCATCAATTCCTCAGGAGTTTGCGGGTAACTTTCATCAAGTTGTATGCTAATTTCTTTTAATTTTGTTTCCATTCCAGATGCTGTTGGTTTGCCACTTTTATCTATTTCAGCATATCTATATTTAGTAAAAATAAAATACCCTATTACAAGCACAGCCATAAATAAAATCGCTAATAGTTTTCGCATAATATCATCCCCTCTTGTCAATCTTCAAAATTTAAAATTTTCATCTTCCTATCAAAGCCTAAAAACGAATTCTCAAATATTTCTTTTACTTCTTTAATATCTAGTTCTGAATTAGGTATAGCTGGACTAAAGTGAGTAAGCCACAACTCTTTACAATTACTTTGTTTTGCCATTTTGGCTCCTTCTGTACCTAACATGTGTTTATACTTTCGTACTTGTTCCTTATATTCATTTTGCAAGTACATACCTTCACATATAAACAAATCTGAACCTTTAATTAAATTTGATATTTCTGCAGACGGCCGGGAATCCGTCACATAACTAACTTTTAATCCTTTTCTATATTCTCCTAAAACCATCTCCGGACTGTATCCTTCTATACTATCACCGTTTTGTAATATTTTCCAAAATTGTTTAGGTATATTATTTTCTTTAGCCTTTTCTAATATAAATTTAGGTTGACGTTTTATTTCTATAGAATATCCTAAGCAAGGTACATTATGTTTCGCTGGTATAGTAGTTATAAAAAAATCCCCCATTTTTAAAATTTGTTCTTCAACAGGCACTTCAATCAAATTTAATTTGAAATTTATGTCTCTACAAACTATAGTTAACCCTTCAACTACTTTTTTTAATCCAATTGGTCCAACAATTGTCAAGGGTTCTTCTCTACCTGAATTACCTAAAGTCAATAATAATCCTGGTAAACCAGTTACATGATCACCATGAAAATGTGTTATACAAAGTACATCTAAAGTTTTGTATCCCCAGCCTAACAGTTTCATAGTAACTTGTGTCCCTTCTCCACAGTCAACTAATAATTTTTTGCCATTATATCTTAATATCATCGAAGTTAAGTATCTATCTGGCAAAGGCATCATACCGCCTGTTCCTAACAAACATATATCTAACATTTTTTCAAATCCTTTCCACTATATACCTATTATAACTTTTTATAAGCTATGATACAATGCATTTTGCCAAAAAAATTGGCACTTTAAGCATAATATCTATAATAAAAAATAGAAAGAATTTCGAGCTCTATCCTTTATAATATACAAATAAATAAAGAAAAAAAAGAAGTTATATATTTATTGTTAAACATTGACCACAGACAATATATACACTCAATATAATAATATTCTACATACTTTCTAAATTATTACAGTTAAAATATTATATCCATTAATAAGTATAGTAGCTGCCATAACTCCATTAAACATTTTTTCTACATATTGTGTAGACAATTTTTTATTAAAGAAACTTCCTAAAAATCCACCTACAATTCCACCAAAAATCATGTATGGTAAAACTGTTAAATTATATGTAGCAAAACCTTCTGAAAAGTAAACACTTCCTAGAGTTGATAGTTGAGAAAAAAATATAGTAAATATAGAATATAATGCAGCTTCTTTAGCATTGCAAGAGAACAATAGTATCAACAATGCAACATTAACTGGACCTCCACCAATTCCTAAAAATGATGATATAACACCCATTATAATCCCTGATATCCCACAAACAATAGAATTAGTAATATTATAAGTTTTGATTTTATGTCTATTTAACCCAAATAATAGTATAATAAGCATAAGTATAAGTAAACATATTGCTTGTATCATTTTACCAAGTTCTTGATTTGGAATAATCTGTAAAAATTTTTCGAATAAATATTTTCCAAAAAATCCTCCAATAATTGCTCCAAATGATAGAGGCAGCAATTTACTATACTCAAATGTGGCTTTTTCTATAAACTTTTTTGCTAAAGAAACAATGGTCATTGCAAATACTGTACAAGAAGATAAAATTCCAATAGTTGCAATATCAAAATGTCCAAATGCATCAAGTATAGGTTTAATTATAACTCCACCTCCAAGTCCAGAAATAGCACCTATTGTAGATGCTATTCCTCCTATTAATAAGTATAATATTTCCATAAATATCCTCCTAAATTTTAATTGCTTTCATTTTTTCAAGTGTTTTGTCAAAAAACATCTTATATCCTTCACATAAATAATTGTGATAGTTTCCTTGATTAAATTCTCTATTTCTTTGACATCCACCTTTACAAATATATAAATAATTACATCCCATACATTGGTTTGATAATTTAGTAGATGTTTCAATAAACCTAATCTTTTCACGCTCAAAATTTATTGTCTCTAATTGATTTTCATTGAAATTTCCAAGCTTATACTTGTCTAACATATAAAAATCACATGGGTACACACTCCCATCTGCTTCAACAACTGTTTGTACTCCACATATTCCTCGCATATCACAAGATTCAGGCGGATAGCCATTTAACATTCCTATATAATTTTCAAATTGACGTATATAGGGTTGTTTACCTTTTTTTAAATCTTGATACCATAAATTAAATAGATCAATCATAAACTGTCCAAACATTTGAGGGGTTAAAGCATATTTATTTTGTCCCCTTACTTCCCCAATAGGGTCTAAACAAGGTATATATTGTTGAAAATTCCATCCGTTTTTCTTATAATGTAAATAAATTTCCTTAATATTTTGTGCAACAGTATTGTTTACAACTGTTAATATATTATATTCGACTTTATATCTGTCAAATAATCTTGTTGTTAACATTACTTTTTCATAAGTAGCTTCTCCGAATTTATTATGTCTATATGCATCATGAATCTCTTGTGTTCCATCAATAGAAATTCCAATCAAAAAATTATTTTGTTTAAAGAATTCACACCAACTTTCGTCAATTTCATACCCATTTGTTTGCAAAGCATTAAAAACTTGGATTTTGTTTCTATTATATTGTTTTTGCAATTTGATAGCAGTTTTAAAAAATTCTAATCCTCTTAACGTAGGCTCACCTCCTTGATATGCATACGTTATGCTTTGCTCAGCTTTAAGAATTGTTTTTCTAATAATATTTTTTAATGTGATTTCACTC
The DNA here is from genome assembly GCA_001983475.1 of Candidatus Epulonipiscium fishelsonii. Classification (GTDB taxonomy): domain Bacteria; phylum Bacillota; class Clostridia; order Lachnospirales; family Cellulosilyticaceae; genus Epulopiscium_A. The sequence continues at coordinate 4,202 of LJHD01000068.1, forward strand.
ATCATTCCAAAATGTGATTGTGTTCTTTTACTTGCTTCATCAAAATAAAAACAATACTCACAATTCATGTTACATAAAGAAGATGCTGGTTTCATCAACACACTTAATGGTGGCATTGTACATTTTCCTTTCATTTTATCTTATTGTTTATTTTTTTT
>LJHD01000069.1 GCA_001983475.1 Candidatus Epulonipiscium fishelsonii
TTCCAATATACAATCAGCATTTTCAATCAGTTAGTCAAATTCAATATATATTCAGTATTTTAATTCAGATAGATACCTAGCATTTGTGCGCAGTTAGTCAATTCCAATATATGCAGCATTTTCAATCAGGGAGTCAAATTCAATATATATTCAGTATTTTAATTCAGATAGATACCTAGCATTTGTGCGCAGCTAGTCAATTCCAATATACATGCAGCATTTTCAATCGGCTAGTCAATTCAGATACGTATTCAGCGTTTTCATATGTCTTCTTTTAGCAGTATTATTTATAGATTTATTAAAAAATCCCTTTTGTCTTTTTCTATGATTCCTAAATAACATATTTCGTCACGTTGTTTATAAATCGATATACCATGAATTATAGCTAATAATTTATGAATAAATAACATTTATTTGGATAAATTATACATTAATAATTTTATTTAGATTAACTGAAGATAAAAAAAATAAAGATTTTCCAGTTTTAGTTGCATAAATATTCATTATATTATAGTTGAATTTAAGTGCTATTTATGAAAAATAACATATTTCGTCACATTATTCCTAAATCCGCTATTATGAAGCCGAGTATTTGCAGGTGTCCATAAATAGGCTTGTTAATAATTCCCTAGTGGGGGGAAACTCCCAGCATTTTGCACCACAATCAAATTTAGCTGCTGCTATTTTAAGCATTTTTACTATAATTGGCACAAGTGGTCAGTCTATTACAATAGGGTCTTGAATAAATGAATCATTCAAGACTGAAATTCCCATAGAGGTAAACAGTACATATTTTTCCATAAAAGGTAGAATACTATCCTTTTGTATAGTTTTGTAACCATAACAGATTTAGCCACGTTGCTCCTAAATTCGTGATTCAGGAATAAGGGAAAAGTTCAACAACCTAAAATATTATTTATTAAACAATTAATTATTTATAATTGAATAAAGGTCAATTGTTAGTTGGTTTTTTATTTTGGTTGACTATATAATAATGTTTTGTTATAATTATAAATGTCTTTTAGACATACATTCTAAAAACTATTGAATCAATTTGTTAATTATTACACACCATAAAATGTAGTGAATCAAGTTGATATACAAAACTAATATGGGCAAAGTGGACCTTAGTAATCAGGAGACGTTTTAAGAATAGGCATTATACCCCAAAGCGGATTTCTGCCTTAAAATTTATCTATTTAAATTAAATTTTAGTTGAGAGGGATAAACCATGACGACAAAAGAACGAGTATTAAAATTATTGCTTAAAAATCCTGCTAAACATGTTTCTGGAGAACAAATAGCAACTGAACTTAATATGTCACGTAATGCAATATGGAAAGTTATAAAATCACTTGAAACAGATGGATATGATATAGAGGCAGTGCGTAACAAAGGATATTCCTTAAAGTTATCAAATGATATATTATCAAAAAGCGGTATAGAAAGTTACCTTGATGATAAGGTATTTTTTGATATTGAAGCATATGATAGTGTTAATTCGACAAATACATTAGCCAAGAGGTATGCAAGTCAAAAGCCTATAGAAGGAAAAGTTGTTGTTTCGAAGATGCAAACACAAGGGAGAGGAAGACGTGGACGAGATTTTTATTCTCCAAACGATACAGGCGTATATTTTAGTATAATTTTATGTCCCAAACTTGAAAAAGAAGAACTAACTTTTATTACTTCTTTAACAGCGGTGGCTGTTTGTAGAGCTATAAAAGAGTTATCTAATACCGATCCAAAGATTAAATGGGTTAATGATATTTACATTAATAATAAAAAGGTAAGTGGAATACTTACCGAAGCCTCTTTTTCTTTGGAAAATGAACATTTAGAATATGTAATTGTGGGAATCGGAATAAATATATATAAGCCTGAAGAAGGATTTCCTGAAGATATAAAAAATATAGCTGGATATATTTTTAAAGAACCTGTTGCTGATATTAGAAATAAATTGGTTGCTACAGTCTTAAATGAATTTTTAGCTTTATATAAAAATTTTAACATAGAAAAAATTGCTAAAGAATATAAAGACTTAAGTTTTGTTATTGGAAAAAGTATACATGTTTTAAAAGAAAATGAGAAAATTGAAGCTCAAGTTAAAGATATAAATAAAAAAAATGAATTAGTTGTAGAATATGAGAATGGTAAAATTGAAGTACTAAATTCGGGTGAAATTAGTATAAAAATTAAAGATATATCTCCTAAAGTTATAGAATATGAGAATGGCAAAGTAGAAACAACATATAAAGAAGGACCAGGCAAAGTAGAAGCAACATATAAAGAAGTGCCAGGCAAAGTAGAAACAATATATAAAGAAGGACCAGGTAAAGTAGAAGCAACATATACAGAAGAACCAGGCAAAGTAGAAGCAACATATAAAGAAGTGCCAGGCAAAGTAGAAACAATATATAAAGAAGGACCAGGTAAAGTAGAAGCAACATATAAAGAAGTGCCAGGCAAAGTAGAAGCAACATATAAAGAAGTGCCAGGCAAAGTAGAAGCAACATATAAAGAAGTGCCAGGCAAAGTAGAAGCAACATATAAAGAAGTGCCAGGCAAAGTAGAAACAATATATACAGAGAAACCAGGCAAAGTAGAAACAATATATACAGAAGAATCTGATAAAGTAAAAAAAAATAAAAATTAATAGCAATTCATCCCATCATTCATAGTGGTGGGGTGCTTATTGCTAAAAAATGTAATGGTGGAATAACATGAAGACAAGAGATTTAACAATATGTGTACTTTTTGCAGCGATGATTGCTGTATTAGCACAAATATCAATTCCATTTCCTGGGGGATTGTCGCTTGTCATGCAAACTTTAGCAATTGTACTGTGTGAAGTCATTTTAGGGATAAAACTAGGGGGAATATCTGTTTTAATATAGCTATGGCTATTACATATTGTGTAGTATCATTTATAATTACGGATTTAATTAAAGCTGTAATTGCAACAAGTTTGGTTAGTTTAAAAGTTATAAAATGTTTATATAAAATTGAATAAGAAAAGAGGATTTAACATGAAAACAAGAGATTTAACAATATGTGCACTTTTTGCAGCAATAATTGCTGTATTAGCACAAATATCAATTCCATTTCCTGGAGGGGTGCCTCTTACCATGCAAACCCTAGCAGTTGCACTGTGTGGAATTATTTTGGGACCAAAATTAGGTGGAATATCTGTTTTAATATATGTATGTTTAGGAGCTATAGGATTACCTGTATTTTCAAATTTGTCAGGAGGATTACAATCAATAGTAGGTTCAACTGGAGGATTTATTATTTCATTTCCGATTATGGCATATGTAATTGGAAAAATAAGTGAGAATAAAAAAAACAAATTGATAGTATTCGGTTCACTTATTTTAGCTTCAGTTATAAACTATACATTAGGAACAATCCAGTTTTCTTTAGTGACAGGAAATTCTATAATTATGGCTATTACATATTGTGTAGCACCATTTATAATTACAGATTTAATTAAAGCTGTAATTGCTACAATAGTTGGAACAAGTTTAGTTAATTTAAAAGCTATAAAAGAGATATTGAAACATTAACGTTTATATAGAATGGAATAAGAAAAGAGGATTTAACATGAAAACAAGAGATTTAACAATATGTGCACTTTTTGCAGCAATGACTGCTGTATTAGCACAAATATCAATTCCATTTCCTGGGGGAGTACCTCTTACCATGCAAACCCTAGCAGTTGCACTGTGTGGAATTATTTTGGGACCAAAATTAGGTGGAATATCTGTTTTAATATATGTATGTTTAGGAGCTATAGGATTACCTGTATTTTCAAGTTTGTCAGGAGGATTACAAACAATAGTAGGTTCAACTGGAGGATTTATTATTTCATTTCCGATTATGGCATATGTAATTGGAAAAATAAGTGAGAACCAAAAAAATAAATTTATAGTATTTGGTTCAACTGTTCTAGCTTCAATCATAAACTATACTATTGGAACAATTCAGTTTTCTTTAGTGACAGAAACTCCTATAATTATATCTATTGTGTATTGCGTATTGCCTTTTGTAGCAACAGGTTTAGTTAAATCTGCAATTGCTACAATAGTTGGGATGAAGTTAATTAACTTAAAAGCTGTAAGGGAGGTATTACAACATTGATAAATTTAAGACCACATCATCTTTTATGTACTCAGTTTTATAGAGGTAATGGATATAGTAATGATTTTGTTAAAAATATGAATTATATAACTAGCAAACTCAGAGCTGATAAAGATATAGAAATTAAAGTGGTTTATTCTACCGATAATATTTGTGCTAAATGCCCCAGCTTGGTTTCGGAAAATATGTGTAGAACAAATGACAAAGTTAATGAAATGGATTTAAAAATTGTTAATTATTTTAATGTAGAAGCTAAACCTTATAATTATAAAGAAATTACTGGTGCCATAAACAGCCAAATGACATATGATAAATATTTAGATATATGTGACCATTGTCAATGGTTTGGAATGTGTGCTTCTATCAAGTTATATAAAGAAGAAAAGAGAGAAGGCTAAAAACCTTTTCTCTTTTCTTTTATCTAATAAAATAACTATATTTGTTTAATTTTAGTGTTTTTTACAAATTGACAAGAATTTTAGCAAAATTATATATATAAAATGCATTTAAATCTGAATATACTTGTCACAATATTTAGTATGTTGTTTCCAATTTTAGTATTTTAGTTGTAACATTAAAAGAATATGATATAATGTATATAGATAAAAACAGAGGGGGAAAATGTATGATATCTAAATGGAATAATTTAAGTTTGGTGTTTAGAATTATAATTGGGCTATGTGCTGGGGTGATTTTGGGAATAACTGTCCCACACCTTAGTGTAATATCCTTATTAGGAACATTATTTGTTGGTGCATTAAAAGCAATTGCTCCAATTTTAGTATTTTTCCTTGTAATGAGTGCTTTATGCCAAGCGAAACAAGGCAAGCATACTAATATGAAGTCAATAGTGATGTTGTATTTATTAGGAACATTTATAGCAGGTGCAGTTGCTGTTTTAGGAAGTTTCTTATTTCCTGTTGAACTTACTTTAACAGTAGGAGCTGAAGGTATTGCTCCACCAAGCGGAGTATGGCAAGTGTTACAAAACTTATTAATGAACGTTGTAGCTAATCCAGTGGATGCTTTAATTAATGCAAATTACATAGGAATTTTAAGCTGGGCAATAGTATTCGGTTTGGCATTAAAACATTCATCTGAAGTAACAAAAACAGTAATTGGAAACATTTCAGATGCAGTTTCTCAAGGGGTTAAATGGATTATTCAATGTGCACCATTTGGGATTATGGGCTTAGTTTTTAATACAACTGTGACCACAGGAATTGTATCACTTTTGAGTTATAGTAAATTAATAGCACTACTTGTAGGATGTATGGCTTTTGTTGCATTGATAGTAAATCCAATAATTGTATTTATTGGAACAAGACAAAATCCATATCCTTTAGTATTAAAATGTTTAAATGAAAGTGGAATAACTGCATTCTTTACACGTTCTTCAGCAGCAAATATTCCAGTTAATATGAAATTGTGTGAAGACTTAGGATTGGATGAAGATACTTATTCAGTTTCAATTCCTCTTGGTGCAACTATAAATATGGCTGGAGCTGCGATTACAATTTCAGTTTTAACTCTTGCGGCTGCTCATACTTTGGGAATTAATGTTGATATTCCAACAGCAATTATTTTAAGTGTTTTATCAGCAGTTAGTGCATGTGGGGCATCTGGAGTTGCTGGAGGATCATTATTACTTGTGCCTCTTGCATGTAGTTTATTTGGAATTCCAGCGGAAATAGCTATGCAAGTTGTTGGAGTTGGATTTATTGTGGGAGTTATTCAAGACTCTTGCGAAACAGCTTTAAATTCATCTACAGATGTACTTTATACAGCAGTTGCTGAATTTGCTCAAAGACGTAAAGATGGCAAATCAGTAAAATAAGTAAAAAACCACCCAATGGGTGGCTTTTTACTTATTTTCTCTATTTAGTGTAGTTTGTAATAAAACGGCACCGATTATAATTGCCCCTTTTATGGCTGAGACAAGGAATGTTGGGACCCCAAGTAAATTCATTATATTATTTATAACACCCAATGTAAGTGTTCCAAAAATTGTACCAATGATTTTGCCTTTACCACCTGCCATACTTGTTCCGCCAATGACAACAGCCGCAATTGCATCCATTTCATATGAACTTCCAGAAGACGCAGAATTCATGCTGCCTAATCTTGCAGCTTCAATAATAGAAGCGAAAGATACTAATAGCCCTGAAATTGCGTAGGTTTTAATTTTTACTAAATCTACATTTATTCCAGCAAGACGGGTTGCTTTCTCATTGCTTCCAACTGCATACATATGTCTACCTAAAGTAGTTTTATTTGCCAAAATTATTATAAGTATACCTAAAACAATCCAATATACTATAATCATAGAGATTTGTCCGCCAATTTTTGTGTTTGAAATAGCTATAAAAGCATCTTTACTATCTCCCATAACTTTTACGCCACCACCACTAAAAAAGTGTTGTGAAACTGACCTGTAAATACTCATTGTTCCAAGAGTAACAATAAACGGAGGAATATTGCATTTTGAAATTAATATTCCTGTAAATCCTCCACTAGCTATTCCAAAAATTGTAGCGACAATAAATGAAGCAATTATACTTCCAGTAGCATTTAAAACTGTTATAGCTAAAAGGCCAGATGCAGCAAGCTGAGAACCCACTGCTAAGTCAATTCCACCTGTGATTATAATTAGTGTCATACCTAGAGCAATTATGCCAATAATAGAATTATTAAGGAATATGTTTATAAGATTTCTTTGATTAAAGAACATCTCTCCTTTTAATATAATTGCGATTATTACTAGCATTATTAAAGCCACAAAAGCACTATTTTCTTTAAACCATTTTTTCATTATATCCCCCCAACGGACAAACAAAGTTTGACCATATATTTTTTTTTAAACAGTTTCTCTCTAAAGTTGTCCCCCAGTTGCTATTAACATTATATTTTCTTCCGACATATCTTCTCTGCTAAATTCATGTCTAATTTGACCTTGAAACATAACATATGTTCTATCACATGTCATAAATATCTCTTGTGCTTCATTTGAAAGAATAATAAAACTTACTCCTTCAATTGCTAAATTCATAATAATATTGTAAATTTCAAGTTTTGCACCAATATCTACTCCTTGAGTTGGATTATCTAATATAACAATATCTGGCGCTGTACCTAAAACACGAGCAATAACAACTTTTTGCTGATTTCCTCCCGAAAGAGAAGTAATGAGATCGTTTAAATTGCTTACTTTTATATTTAATTTATCTACGTAATCCTTATTGAATTTATTTTTCTTAGAGTTATTAATTAAACCACTGCTTTTAAACTTATTTAAAAATGGTAAAGTCATATTTTCCGCAACGGATAAATCTTTTATAATTCCATTTTGTTTTCTATTACTAGGAACATACCCAATTCCAAGAGCTAAAGCTTTATCTGTTGATGTTATATTCTGATCTTTTCCTTTAATAATGATTTTTCCGCTATGACCAGAGCTTACCCCGAAAGTGGCCTCAAAGACTTCACTTCGACCATCTCCCAAAAGCCCCGTTACACCCACTATTTCACCTTTACGTACTACCATATTTATATTCTCAAAAACATGCTCTTTGTGTAAGTTGGAAACTTCCAAAACAACATCTCCAACTACTCTAGGCTTATATATATTTTCGTATGAAAGCTCTTTACCTACCATATGCTGTGCAAGAATATTTTCTGTAATATCCGTAGTGATTTTACATGTATATACAACTTCACCATCTCGCATAATAGTAGCGCTATCACAAATTTCAAGAACTTCATTGAGTTTATGAGAGATAAATACTAAACTAACACCTTGATTTTTTAACGCTTTCATTATCTTAAAAATACTTTGTATTTCAATCTCTGTCAAAGCAGTTGTTGGTTCATCCATTATAATTACTTTTGCATCTTTTAGCAAAGCTTTAGCAATTTCTACAATTTGCTTATATGATGGTGTTAAATTACTTACTATTGTTTTTGGAGTAATTGTTATATCCATTCTTTTTAAAATTTCTTCTGATTTTATGTACATTGATTGCTTATCTAGAAACATTGTTTTTTTTATTTCATGCCCTAAAAATAAATTTTCCATTATATTCAAATCATCAACTAGTGCTAGTTCTTGATGAATAAATGCTATTTTATTCTTTGGTATTTCCGTTATAATTTCACCTTCATCATATGGTAAAATTCCACTTAGTATATTCATAAGTGTAGATTTTCCAGTACCATTTTCTCCAAGCAAGGCATGGATACTACCTGATTCTAATTTTAAATCTATTCCTTTTAACACTAGATTATTTCCAAATGATTTTTTTATATTTTTCATGTATACCACAAATCAACACCCCAATCTAATTGTAGAGGTAATCGATAACCTCTACAATTTTATAATTACAATAGCTTCTCATGTATAACTTTTTGTACTAATTCAATAGGTAAATTTAATTTCTTAGAAATGGTTTCTTCATCATAATTAAACATAGTATACAATACTTTAATTTCTCCCACTTCAATGCCTTCTTCAATGCCTTCTTCTCTACCTTCAGCAAATCCTTCATTATATTTAAAATTATCCCATTCTTCTTGTGTTATCTGAGCCATTATCATACTCTTTACACCTTCTCTTTCCTTTTTCAAAATATCTACTAATAAATTTTGGTTTATGGTTTCATCTATTGCCTTTTCCACGGCCTCGTTTATATCATATCCTTTTAATTTATACTCATTTATTGTTTTTGTAAAGAATGCAACTCCTTTTAAAGTTGGAATTTGGTTTAGTAAACCTTCATTTTGTGGATTATTTAAATATATTACTTTTACATATACCTCAATATAATTTTGATATCTTCCATTTACCTTTAGTTTGGAATACCTATCTTCTGATGTGTTTTCATTTTCAATGAATAAATCAGATAACTTGTTTATCTCAATAGGTATACCTTTTGGATCACCATTTGTAAATGTTATTAATATAGGTCGTGGTATTTTTTGTGCTTTTGAAGAATGAAAAGTAGCATTTTCAAATAACATTGATAATGTATTAAAATAGTAGCTTCCTTGTCTAACAGGCATATTTGGATTTACTTTAGTCTGTTGTTCAAGTAAAAATATATTTGTTCCAAATATAAAGGATAAATCATTTCGTATTTGAACATAAATAGCATTATTGTCTTGCAAAGTAGTAACCTTTATATCATCTTCTGTTATATTTTGTATTCCTATTAATACTTTACATAAATTTAATATATTTTTTTTACTTTGATAAATTTTCTTAAACAAACTATCATTTTTTTGTGGATGTAATTTTGGTCTTGATGGTGTGTTTACTTGTAGGTTATCTTTTTTACTTTTCATATAGTGAAAATCCTATTCTTTTATTATTTTAGATTGTTGAATAATGATGAAAAATCACATAACTTTTAAAGTAAGAAGTTAGATTGTAAATTTGTCCTGAACCGAAATCACTTATTTATTATAGTATAATGAAGAAGTAACATCATATTATAAAGAAAGCAATTTCATTAGTTCAATGTATTGAATAAATTATTTAACAACTTATTATTTAATTCCATAGTAAACATACTTATAAGCTTTATATGGAGCGTCCAGTTATATATACTAGACGCAATTACATTTCAAAGTACTAAAAATACCTTTAATAAGTGTTATATAAGATATTCAACATAATTTTACAATTATGATTTAATATGGTGAATTTTCATCTAGATAATCTTTATAATTAGTTTCATCAACTATAATTGTTGGAAGAATATTATCTTTTTCTACTAATTTATTAGTCAATATTGCTACAGCTAAATCAACTGCATCTCTCATCATCATTGGACTATATGTTGCAGTAAATAAATCTATATCTCCATTTTCTCCAATCATTTCAAAATAATCTTGATTTCCACCACCACCAGAAATAATTTTCACATCTGTTCTTCCAGCTTCGTTAATAGCTTGAACAAATCCCATTGAAGATTCATCATCTAAAGAATAAATGGCATCCAATTGAGTATTTGCTGTAAGTAAATCTGCAGCAGCACTTAATCCTTGTTCTTTTGCAAAACCTTCAGTAGTAAAATCAACCATAGTAATATCAGGATATTCAGTTAACATTATATTTCTAAATCCATCAACTCGTTCAGTACTTACAGATCCAACACTAGGTACATTTTGAACGGCTACAATTCCACTACCATTTAATGCTTCACCAATAACTTTTGCACTTTGAGTTCCCATATCTTCATTATTACCAGCAATAAATGAATCATAATCCACATCAATTTTTCTATCAAATACAATCAATGGAATTCCTTCATCTAGAATTGCTTGTGCTGCAATAGATACTTCATCGTTCTGTGGAAACATAATTATAGCACTGCTTCCAGCTGCAATTGCATCTTGAATATTATTGGCTTGCTCATTAACATTTGTGGATTGATATGTTTTATAATCTAAACCTAGTTCTTGTGCCCGTTGTTCTGCATAGTAAGTTACACCTGCTAACCATCCATGTGAAGCCACTGGAGTTATAATTGCAATTTGACCAAGACTAGTTTTTTCTTTATTAATAGCAGCGTTTTCTTTTGTTTTTTTAGTTGCTATATTTTCAGAAGTACCTCCCTCGCCTTCAGAACCACTTCCACATCCTGTAATTGTTCCTGTAATTACAAATAATAACAAGCCGGTAATTAACTTTTTCTTCACTCTAAAATTCCTCCTTATAATAAAAAGTAGCTGTTTACATTATAATATAAATTATGTAATACAAAATGTTTAAGTACACTCCAATATTTTAATTTATATATCTTATTATAAATTAGATATAATTTAATTACAAGAATTTAAAAATAAGGCAATTTAGAAGAATAGCAATAGGATAGGATAAACTAGGTAAATCATTTTTTATAATTAATTTGACAATTTAAGGTATAAAAAAATAACCTAAGTCCTTAAAGAAACTTAGGTTATTTTTTTGTTTTATTTTTAGTTTGTTGCTCCTGTAGAAGCAGATTTATTTAAATGAATTTTAATTTGTCCAAGTTTATAATTTGTTTTACTTTGAACAATTTGTTCAATTTGAGCAATTTCTTCATCTGTTAATTCTGCTCTATTTACAATAACATTTACAGTATTGTCATCTATACGAACAAAAACTTCATCAAATCCTTTTGCACGTAAAAGAGATTCTGTTCCATTTTCTTTTTCAATTCTATCTTGAATTTGAAGAAGACTTTCACCAGCTTTTGCTTTGCTAGCTTCATCAATTGCATCACTTTGTATAAATTCTGTAAGGCTTTCAATTTGAGATGATCTTTCTTGTTCTCTTAACATTTTGTCTTCAGCAAAATAACTTATTTCAATAACAGAAGATGAATTTGTTGGAAGAGTTTCTTGATTACCACCTTTTGTGATAACAACTTCTGGCTCAAGTAAAGTCCCTTCTTTCATTTCAATATTAGAACTATTTCCATCTGGTGGTAAAGTTTCTAAATTTGTGAGAAAGCTTGTATCTACTATTTCACTTACTACGCCCTCTTGACTATTATTAAGTTGGTTAAATGCGTACATATCTTCTGGATTTGTACTAAATTGTAAATAGGCTGCTATAGCAATCATAAAAACTAAAACCATAATTATAACTTGATTTCTTTTGAACTGATACATCTTATTTTATCCTCCTTATTCATTCATGATATTTACTTTTTTTAACTACAAACTAAAGGTGTATAGTTGCTTGTTAATGGTAATTAGAGAAAAATCTCCTAATTTGAACCCATTTTAAATACTGACACTTTATGTACAGGAATATCAAGCAGCACTGAAACAGATTGGATGATAGCATTTTTGATAGCAACATTATCTGCACCTTCAGCAATAATCAATGCACCGCTAACAGCAGGCATGTCTTCTCTGATAATATAAGGCATATTGTCATCGGCTTTAATTATAGTATTTGCATAATTTTCTTCTTGAACTACACGGTTTCCTCCAGAATCATCTGTTTCATTAGTACTTTTTGTTACTTCGTCAATTTCCTCAGCAAGTATTTTTTCTTGAGTTCCACTAAGAGTTATCATTACATCTACATTTCCAACTCCTGCAATTTTTCCAAGGATACCTTTAAGCTTTGATTCAAGCTCATCATTATACCCATTTTCATTTACTTTCTGTTTTGATATTGATTTTACTACTTCCTCTTGTTGAGGTTGAAATACTTCTATTACATCATTTACATCATCCTGTTCAGGAACAAAAGTCAACAAGATACCAATAATAAGAAGACTTAATAATAAAGCTCCATTTTTACTGTAATCAAAATTTCCAAATAAAGATTTTTTTGCAGGATTAATTTGACCTCTTGCACTTCCTCCATTTCCTAAATTATCTTTTTCCGACATTGCTTATCCCCTTTCGATGTCTTGTACTATAATATGTATATTAACTTTGTCCCAATTATAGAAGTCACTTAATAAATTTTTTATATCATTTTCTATTTTCGAGGTACTTTTGTTAATATCATTTTTATTTCCAATTTTAATTTTTGGAATAAATATCTTGTCATTATCTTCTTGGTTTTTTCTTACAACAAGATTTATACCAGTAACGTCTGGAGTGTATCCTTCAAGAGAAGTTTCAACTTCCAAAGAAACAATTTCCATATTAAGTTTATTTACAACTCCAGTAATTTTATTTTTTTCTTGAATGGAATAAATTTCTAATAGTTCCACTTCATATTCTTTCATGCTTCTTCCTTCTTCTGTCACCAAATTTATTTGATCTTGATAATTTTGGACATATTTGTCATATATGCCTTCTTTAAACAAACCTCCTTTAATAATAGGGGATAATATAGTATAAATCAATATAAATCCCATAATTAATTTTATATACTTTTGTAAATGTGAAGTTGGGAAAATCATTTCTATGATAACAACCAACAACATGGTCCATATTAAAATTTCCATATAGTCTCTCATAACTACCTCCTACAGCAAACTTGATCCTATACTCATGCAAATGACCAGTGCAGATATGCATAAAATTGCAACAACTCCAACACAGCTCATTATAAATTCGCATCCATTGGCAATATTTAAAGCAATTTTTGCCATTTTTTTGTCTCCTAGTGGTTCAACTAGCGCTGCTGCAAAATTATATAAGATTATATATACAAGCATTTTAATAAACGGCATAGTAATTAATACAATTATCCATATGATTACTCCAATACCAAATGCACTTTTTATCATTCCAGCACATTGAATTATTAAATCAATTGCACCACTAACTGCATCTCCTAAAATTGGAATAAATTTTGTTGATAGAGTAATTCCCACACGTTTCATTGTTGCGTCGGTATATGGTAGTGACATTCTATAAATTCCCATTATACCTATGCTTAAAAAGAATGTACTGCGTAATATCCATCTACATATTTTATAAAACAAAGCAATTAAGTTATCTATTTTAAATTCTTCACTCATACTACTTATAATTTGTAATAAAATAACTCCAACTACACTGCTTAGCATAAACTTTTGAATTACAAAGCTTATAAATGTTAAGCCTCCAATTATAACAGGAGAAAGTGCTGCTGATGTTGCAATATATCCTGATGTTGCCATAAAGGTTAATAATGTTGGCAGTACTACATACATAATGTTAAGTAAGTTGCCAATGGTATTTTGAGCCAACTCAACCATCAAAACCAATCCTTGTGCCACACTATATAAAATAACTATATAACATACAAAAAAAGCTATTTTAGTGGTGTTTTTTGACTCAAATGCTGAACTTAAATTACTTAATACATGGCACAAAACTATAATTAAAACAAATCTTGCCATCATATTTATATAAGTATCGAGTTCACCAACAAACATTTCTATAGTTGCATCGACAATTGTTTCTATAGAAAATTCTTTTTTTCCTGAAACTACTAATAAAACTTCTTCTTCAAGATTAAAATCTTTTAAAGCAGTAACTTCTTCTTTCAAATCATTTTCAAGTCTTTTTATTTCGTCCCAATTAAATACTTCAAGTTGAGTTTTAATAATTTCATCTGCATTAACCCCAGCTGCATAAGTTACAGTGTTTATACAAGATAAAAATATTATTAACATTAGTAAAATTTTTTTCTGCATAAATCACCTCTTATAGTAATTGAGTTATCAGATCGATTAAAGCTAAAATAACAGGAGCTGCAACAACAAATATCATAACTTTTGCTGCAAATTGAATTTTTCCTCCAATTCCTTCTTCTCCAGCATCTTTACACAATTGATATCCAAACTCTGATATATAGGCTATACCTATAATTTTAAAAATAATTGTTAAATATGTTCCTTCCATATTTACTTTATTTGCTAATTGTTGTATAATTTGAAAAACTACATCTAATTGACTACAGGCTACTGAAAAAAGAGTAAGTCCTACTATAATTCTTACATATATTTGTGTGTTACTTCCAATTTCAGATAAAAACTTAATTGTTACTACTCCAACAGCTGCAAAACTTACAATTTGTAAAATATTCATATTATTTTATCCCCCTTAAAAAGTAAAGAAGGTTTGTACTGTTTCAAAAAATTCTAAAATTTCATTAATTATAAATGTTAATATTACTAATGTTCCTATAATTTTTACGTATTTTGCAGCATCACCCATTCCAGCTTTACTTAACAGTTCTTCAATTGCCCATAGTCCTAATCCTAATCCAGCAATTCTCATTATTAAACTTAGATCCATTTTATTTCCCCCTATAATAAAATTATACTTACAATAAGTCCAATTAGTATGCCTAATCCTTTATACATTTTACTTGTTCTGTTATAATTTGCAGTGACTTCTTTTTTCTGCATTGCTAATTTTTCAAGCAACATTTCAATATTTCTTTTTTGCATTTCCTTGTCCAAATATCCTGCAATGTTTCCGAACATAGAAATTATTGCATAATCCTCCTCTTTTAAGCTTAAATATTTACGACTTTCTTCAATTGATTTTTCCCACATCTTTTTTGTATCAGTTTCTTCGCGTTTTGTGAGATGATAATTAAATCTTGTAAATATTTGTTGTACTCCATTTTGTGTTAATTTACTAGCGGTTAAACAAGCTTCAGAAAGTGGACTCAACTTATAATCAATTTCGCTTTTTAAAATCTCGAAACCATATATCAATTGTTCAAATTCTTTAACTCGCTTGTACTCATTTTTTTCAAATACATATCCTAACAACGTACATGTTACCAAAATTAACGCTATGCCTATTATTTGCATAAATCACCTCTACTTTCTTGTATACTTTGTTACCCGTTTATATTATAATAATATGTAAGGTTGTCCCGTAGTAGAACGCAAATAAGGATAAAAGCTCCTTGACAAATAAATAATACAGTTTTGTAAAGGTCCATTACAATATAGGGGAAAGCAAACATTCCCTTGTGTCATTATGTGTCTTTGAATAGTATTTATCTACAGACAATAGGCAACTAACTACAATTAATTTTTAGATTGTATAAAATTACTAATATCTATGAATTTTATGTAAGCTTATAAGCAAATATTTTTTATCTTCATGTTATATTTTTATACCATATTAACTTATAAAAGGTAGAGTACTATCCTTTTATATAGTGTTAGCCACAGTTTAAAACAGGTAAAAATATTTTAGAAAATATTCTCAGACTGCATAGGGGTGCACAGTGCACCGATATTAAGAAATATTTAATATAAATGGGGTTGTTAAATAAATAACAGGTTTGGGAATAATGATGAAAAAGTACACAATATTTAAAACAGGATTTTGCTTTGAACTTAAAATCACTTTATTCAATATAGTAACCACACTTATAAGTTGCTGATCTCTTATAAAAATAATTATTCGATCTAAATATGTATGATTTAAAATTATTGATTATAAAAAAAAGAAGCTAAATTGTTAGTTTCGCTTCTTTTATCTTTCTTAATTTTTAATTTTTTTAAAATACTCATATGCTTCATTGATTTCTATGATTTTCTGTTTTGCAAACTCAGCATGTTCTGGAGGTAAACTTCCATCAGCAAATTTATCAGGATGATATTCTTTTACAAGTTTACGGTATGCTTTTTTTATTTCGTTTATATCTGCATCTTCATTTACACCCAATACTTTAGCATATTTTTTTTCAAGGTTTTGAGGTGGAACATGTTGAGATGCATTATTTGTAAACATACTTTTTAAACTTTCATATTCATAATCCCAAATATGCATAACTTTGGCAATTTCTCTAAGTTGGTTATCTGTAGCTTGGTTTAAATTACCATTTTCATCTATACAAATAGAGATAAATAAAGCTAAAATTCCAGTGCGTCTTAAACTTCCATAATAGTCCAAGATGACTGTTGAAAAGTATATATAATCATCTGGATTATTTTTTCCGTATTCAAATACATCACTATAGCTATTTAGTTCTTCTGAGCTAATGTTAAAGTTACTAATAACAAAATGTCTTATTCTTGAAACTTCTTCTTTACTTATATTCCCATCCGCTTTTGCTACAATTGCTGAAAGAGCCATAATAGAAGAGATAATAGGATTTTTTCTTTTAAAAGTTTCTAAGCTTCTTATATGAGCAGGCAATTTTACCATTTTCGGTGGAATCAATGGTAAAATAAATAGTATAGGCCAACAAAAGTATACTGCTATAGCAAAAAGAATTTTACTTCTTCTTTTGTAATAAGCAATTCCTATAGCTAGTAGCATCATTAGTATTATTAAAAAAAATCCTACGATGTTTGCCAACCAATTAAACATATTAATGATTACTTCCAAATTTATCTTTCCTCCCTAAAATTTATATATTTACGAACATTTTTCAATGTTAAGGTATATTAATGATTAAAATTGATTTCAACCACTTTATCTTCCCCGTGCCATTTAATTTCAGCACCGAATTGTTCACTAATCAATCTTATTGGAACCATAGTAGTATTGTTAACAAGTCTTGGAGCTAATTTAAGCTCATAAAATAAATCATTGATTTTAGCAATATGATGTCCAATGGTTAATAAGATATTTTTACTATCCTTTTTAATAGATACTGTTTTTGCATTATTATTCCAAGTAACTTTAGCACCAAAGTATTCCGTGATAACTCTAATAGGAACTAATGTTGTGCCATTTTCTAAAATAGGTGGTTCAGGTGTATTTATAACTTCTCCATTTATAACTAGCATAGTTTGACCTGTGTTGTTTTCAAATCTAGTAAAGTTATCTGCAAAGTTATCAGTAAAGATATCTGGTAGTATTTTGGGTGGTTGTGGATTAGAGCCACTATAATATGCTTTTAAAGTATCTTTGGAACTGCCCCTATTGTCCAATAAATCATCCATAGTAAAAAATATACTCCCTTTAACCTTATAATATTCCTTATTAATATTAAGTTGTTGTTCAATTTCCATTGCAACTTCATCTTTGTATATGCCTTGACCGATATATAAATCTACATCTGTTCCTTCAACTTCGTTTGCCCACCATTTTACCAGAGTCTCATAATCAGCAGATTTATGTCCAATTTCCCAATAAATTTGTGGAACTATATAGTCGATCCATTCATTTTTTATCCAAGTTCTTGTATCAGCGTAAATGGTATAATAGGATTCACCTCCAGTTGTTGAAGAACCTGTTAAATCTGAAAAATCATTCTTCCATATTCCCATTGGGCTTATACCAAATTTAACACTAGGATTTGTTTCCATAATAATATCGTGAACACGTTTTACCATATCATTTATGTGTTCACGTCTTTTGTCGGCGACTATACCATCTTTAAGTTCTCCATCTGGAAGAGGATAATTTGGAGGATAAAAATAGTCATCAAAGTGAATTGCATCTATATTATAATTTTCAACAATTTCTTGTATTGTTTCTTCAATATGAACTTTGACAACTTCAAGTTCAGGATTATAAAACAGTGCATCATTATGAGATATTGTCCAATTTGGGTTTTTTCTTGCGGGATGAGTTGGAGATAGTTCGTTTAGAGTTGTTCCTTCAGTAGTTACTCTATAAGGGTTTAACCAAGCATGAAATTCCATTCCTCGCTTATGAGCTTCTTCTATCATAAATTCAAGTGGATCATATCCAGGATATTGTCCTTGTGAACCAGTTAAAAATTTTGACCAAGGATTTATTTTGGAATTATAAAATGCATCTGCTGATGGTCTAATTTGTACAATAACAGTATTTATGCCAATTTCTCGTAGTTCGTCTAAGTAAGATTTAAATTCTTGTTTTTGTAGTTCGGGATTGGTTGTCTTCGGAAAATCTAAATTGTATACAGTACTAATCCATATTCCTCTCATATTATTCATTCTATTCATTGCTTGCACTTTTGGATTAAAAGATAATGCGGATAAAGCACATAAACTAAGTATTAATTTTTTCATTATTATATATATCTCCTTTTTATATCATATAGTTTTAGTATTAATTTATACTTTTATTGTGTAACTTTTGACCATATATCACCTATGAAATTTTTTTCTGGTTTTGTTGAGCCATATTTTTCCATTACATTTTTAATTTGAAGCTCTATATCCATTTTTAAATCTTTAGATGAAATTATATTTGCTCCTTGAGTTCTTGTTGTTGTTTGTTGCATGAAATCTGATGTTGCAACTGTAATATTATAAGTATCTTTGTATTGTCTTGCAAAGCGTTCTATATATTGGTCTGCTGTTTGGTTTTCTTTTGTATAAATGACCTTAATATTGTTATATTTTTGTTCTGTTTCACCAGTTCTCATTTTATATGCATCAAACACCACTATAACTTCTGAATTTATAACACCTCTATAATTACAAATTATATCTAAAAATGATGTTCTTGCAGCATCAAAAGAATTTTCTGTAAGTTTTCTCAAATTTTCCCAAGAAAACATCATGTTATATCCCTGCCCCCCCATCACTAAAGTGACTGAGTTTCTATTTCTCATAGTTCTTATGTTATTAGAACTAATCTTGCTTTAGTTTAAGAGGTGTTGTTCACACTAAGACGCTACTCCTAGTGCAGTTCTCGGTGTACAAACACTGAACTTCTTTATGTTTCCATAAAGCACAGACTATATCTTCTCCCTCGACTAATTATTTTCATTTTTTAAAGATGATTAATGTACGTTAGGGGCTACCCACTTCGGATACCGATAACTTGTATCCTACTTCCCTTAAAAGGAATAGTCGTTGAACTTTCTCCTACATTATGGAGCTTAGCTGCTGATTGTCGATTGTTTTTTAACCCTTAGGATTTAACCTTAGGTCATCTAACTAATTTTTTCTACTTTCGTCACCATTACACTTATTTATTGCACAAGTAAACTTGCTTTATTGTGTAGTGGTTTAGTTAGCTTTACGAGTTTCCAGCAATTCAAGTAGTATTGCATGGCGTTTTTACCATGACTACACACACATTTCTGTATGTGCTGACTAAGTTTTTATTTATATACTTACGAATCTTAAAAGTAAATAAATCATTTAATCAATAATTAAACATTTTTGTCGCATTGGTGGTACTGATATTGTTATTGGAGGTTTATAATAATCTTGTTTTGGATTATTCCAAGTTGATTTTTTACCACTATTCGAAAAAGCTGTTCTATTTATAATGTCATTGATTTCTTCTGTACCTATTGTATTTCTATCTTTATTAGGCTTATTTCTTTTTGCAAAATTTATTGGTTCATTTAAAATGTCTTCAATCCATTCTTCGCTACCAATAAATTCTGTTTCTTCCGTTTCTGTGGGCTCAACATATATCATAAAGTCAATATCTATTCCAAATTTATGTTTTACTATACTTTGAAGTATTTGAAGTTGCATTTCACCCATAATTTTAATAAATATTTTTTGAGATTGTTCGTCCCAACTTAAGTTCAATTGTGGATCCTGTTCTTCAAGTATTCTTAATTGTTGTAAAACTAATTTTGAATCATATTTTGGAGATAAAATTACAATATAATCTAATTCGGGCAACATAATGGGATTAAATTCAAAATTGTCTTTTCCTAGAGTATCTCCGATTTTTGTATTTTCTAAGCCCATAACTACACATATTTCGCCAGCAGTAACTTGAGCAACATTCTTAACTTGTGAGCCAGAATATATACGTATCTGATTTATTTTTTGCAACTTATTTTTAATATTTAAAGAATCTTTTATTTTTAAAGTTCCTCCTGTAATTTTCATATACGTAAGACGATTTTTATTAGAATCAATTCCGACTTTATAAATTCGTGCACTAAACTCTTTGTCGTATATTGGCATAATGGTGTACTTATTCAGTAAATTTAAAAAACTATTAATCCCTTGTAACTTTAAGGCCGATCCAAAATGACAAGGAAAAACATCTCTTTGTTGTATTGCTGTTAAAATTGCTTCATATTTAATAGAATTGGTTGATAAATAATTATCTAATAAGGTTTCGCTACACATCGCTAAATCATCTTCAAAATTGATATTAGAATCAAATATTACACATCTTTCGTCTAGTTCATTTTTTATTTCTTGGAGCAATATTTTTTTATCAGTATGTGGATTATCCATTTTATTTATAAATATGAAAACAGGTAGTTTATAAGTTTGAAGTAGCGACCATATAGTTTTTGTGTATTCTTGAACCCCATTTATTCCATTTATAACAAGAATTGCATAATCAATTACATTCATTGCTCTTTCCATTTCGGTAGCAAAATCAACATGGCCAGGAGTGTCGAGTAAAGTTATGTTTGTTGCTAAAAAGTTAAAAATTGCTTGCTTTGAAAAAATAGTAATTCCCCGTGATTTCTCTATTTCTTCGGTATCTAAAAAAGCTGTTTTTTTATCAACCCTACCTAATTTTTTTATTGTTCCACTGGCAAAAAGCATACTTTCGGACAATGTAGTTTTTCCAGCATCTACATGGGCAAATATTCCAATAACTATTTTTTTCATGGCATTTCCTTTCCAGTCAAGTTTGACATTTGACTTTATAAAATTTAAGATAGAAAATTACTACGTGTTTAATAAATCCTTTTAGATGTAGTAATTTGAATAAAAGTAACTAAACTTCTACATTTCATTTTATATTATTTTTATATATAAGGCAAGAACGCCTATGACCAAAACGTAAATTTTAACTATGATGTATTAAATGTAAAAATATTATGTATAGTAGAAGTATTAACAGGGATAATGGTTTTTATTTTAAATTGTTTGTGAAATGGTCCTCCTTTAATTTTAATAGAGTTTTTTCCGCCACCTTCAATCATAACTTCACCAGTGACTTCAACATTATTTAGTTTAATTTATCTGTCACTAACTCCTTATGCAATGTAAAGGCCTTCGTTTATAGTCATGTCGCAACATCATGTGAGCTAATTAGTAATCTTCTGTGGACATTGTGTGAATATGTACCTGCTTCAGTAATTAATCATTTCTGCTGTGTCTGTAAATGCAACCGCATTAGATACATCATAATACTCAAAAATATCAACCAAGTAACTTGCAAGCTATCCTCTTGTTATAGTTGTCGCTTACAACTTTTTCTTTTGACCATGGGCTTAGTATATTGGGTTTAACATGTACGGTCCATATAGCCAAGTATTTTTTTATTTTATATTACACATTCAAACGGTATTCATAGAACATTTTTAGTGAATAATGTTCTTATTTATTTCCTTGTAATACACAATATAATTAATGGTAATAATATTAATCGAGGTGAAAAAATGGAAATTATATTTGGTAATTTTGGAAGCGGAAAGACTTCGATGTGTTATTCTCAAATTAAACAAGAAATTGAAAAGAATAAGTATCAAAAATTAATTTTACTAGGACCTAAACAAAGTACCTTGCAAATACAAAGGGAATTATCATTAAAATTAAACCATGGATTATTATTTGCAGAAGCTTTGAATTTTACAGGGCTTATACAATATGGATTAAAAGATGAAATATTTAGAAAAACACCAATAATTGATGAATTGGAAAGAATCATCATCTTAAAAAAGATTATAGAAAACCATAAAAAGGAACTAGAGATTTTTTCAAGGAGTCAATATGGATTTCTTAATTATGTAAACCAATTTCTAACTAGATGTGAAAACAATGGTATTGGGTATAATGAATTAACAACCTTAGAACAAAAAGAAGGCGTATCTTCTATATTAAAAGCAAAAATTAGAGATATAACTAAAATCTATAATTGGTTTGATGAATATATACACAATAAGTTTTTAACAATAGAAAAAAGCGGAGAAGTATTAGTTGATATATTGAAAAAGGAAAGCTTATTTAAAGGTGCTAAAATTTGGGTTGATGGATTTTATAGTTTTACACAAGTTCAGCTAAATATCTTAATTCAACTAGCTTTGCAAGTTGATAGTATAAGTATTACTTTACCTGCAGATAAATTATATTCAGATAACGATTTGGTACATCAAAACAATATCTTCTATGAAAGTATAAACACTTTTAAAATTATTTCAAAGATGTGTAAAGAAAATACTCTTGATGTTAAAACAACATTTTGCAACCATTTAAATACTCAAATTGATCCAGATTTAAAGCTGTTACAAGAACAATATATAAATCCATACAGAAAATGTACACCAAAAACAAGTGATAGCATAAAATTGTATAAATATTCAAGCATCGCTGTTGAAGTTGAGGAAGTAGCAAAGCAAATTAAAAGCTTTATTATAGACCAAAAATATAGATATAATGACATTGTTATTTTTCTAGGAGATATATCTAGGTATAGGTCATATATAGAGACTATCTTTAAAGAATATGAAATATCGTACTTTTTAGATGAAAACAGAAATGTTCATACAAATAATTTAGTAACAACTATTATAAGTTTATTGGACATAATGATAAGCTCTTGGAGCTATAAATCAATTAGTCAACTATTAAAAACTCAGATATTACCTTTTGCGACTGAACAAATTGACAAATTGGAAAATTATATTCTTGCACATGGTATAAAAAACCGTAAAAAATGGCTTGCAGAATGGGTTTATGGTGAAGAAGACTTGGAAGAATTAAATCAGCTTAGAGTTAATATTGTAGAAATACTTCAATCTGTTGAAAGTGAGCTTCGTCAATCTAAAGGCCATCTTACAATAGAACAAATAAGTAAAATAATTTATAGATTTCTTGAAAATATTAATGCATATGAACAAATTGAACAAAGAGTTAACTATCATAGGCTTAACGGAAACATTGCTCAAGAACTAGAGAACAGCAAGATTTGGAGTCAAGTAATAGAAGTATTTGAACGCTTAGTTGATATTTTAGGAGATGAAAAGGTTTCTTTATTAACATACAAACAAATTTTGGTGACTAGCTTTAGCTATATTAAGATGGGCATTATTCCAGCTTCACAAGATCAAGTGTTAATTGGAACCGTTGATCGAACAAGACTTTCACAACGCAATATAGTGTTTTTAATGGGAGTTAATGAAGGAATATTGCCAAGGACTAATGATGAAAAACCACTGTTTTCAAAGATGGACGAATTAGTGTTAAAGAATACCTATGAAGACTATGAAATTGATAAAACATATCAAACATTTATACAAGAAGAAAATTACAGAATGGAATTGTCTATATTTACAGCTTTAACCCGTGCAAAACATAAACTTATCATTACAGCACCATTAAATAGTGAAAGTGGAAAGGCAATTAGACCATCTAATTTATATTATAAAATAAAAAAAATATTTACAGAAAGTAAAGCTACTATATCTGAAGATATATATTCCCCTAATGTAACTCTTGGTGAACTTGGTAAAAATATAAGGATGTTTTTGGAGAACCATGTAGAGCTTGAAAATAAATGGCGAGATATATTAGGTTGGTACTTACAAAACCCTGTTTGGGAACCTCGAGTAGATTCTATTTCAAAACGACTAACAGCGGTTACGGAACAAGAGTATCTGGATGAAAAAACAGTAAAACTTTTATATCCTAATGATTTAAGCAGTTCTGCATCTAAATTAGAGACTTTTAGAAAATGTGCTTGTTGTTATTTCTTAAAATATGGGATAAAAGTAGCTGAAAGAAAAATATTTAAGTGGAACAATGCAGATATAGGACAAATCTTTCATTCAGTTTTAGAAAAATACCCTTATGAGCTTGGGAAAATAGGAAAAACATGGACAACAGCAGATAAAATAGAAAGCCAAGAATGTTTAAAACGTGCAGTCAAATATAGTTTAAAGCAATATAATGCAGCTGAAATTGAAAGTGGTAGAGGAAAATATACGGCATATAGAATTGAAAGTATTACAAGTAGGGCAATAAATGCTTTAACGTATCAACTTTTACAAGGTAAATTTGAACCTAAAGAATATGAAGTGGACTTTGCACTAACACCTATAACTATAAACCTTGGGGAAAATAAGTTATATTTACAAGGAAAAATTGACAGAGTGGATGTATATGCAAGCTTTGACGAAAAATACGTAAAGATATTAGATTACAAGTCTGGGCAAAAAAAATTTGATTTGCTTGAAATGTATTATGGATTGCAACTGCAATTATTATTATATTTGGATGCTTATCTGAACTTAAACCTAGATTCTAAACCTGCTGGTATGTTTTATTTCAATATTGATGTCAAAGCTAAAGATTTTGTTAAAACTAAAAATAGTGAAGAAATAGATTTGCTAAAACAATTTAAACTTTCTGGCTTGACACTAGCAAATCAAGAAGTTATTGAAGCTTTTGATGAGGAAATAACAGGGAATATAATTCCTGTCAAATGTAAGAAAGATGGAACACTAGATGCATATTCTCAAGTAGCAGATGAAAATTTG
>LJHD01000070.1 GCA_001983475.1 Candidatus Epulonipiscium fishelsonii
ACATTAATGACTCCTATGGCAGCAAATTTTAATATTGTTCCTGCTGCATTGTTAGAAATGAAAAAACAATATGATGTTATAAAATATCAACTGCCTGTAGCAATTACGTTGTTAATAGCACATATAATATGTATGTATGTTTTTGGATTTTAATAAAATAGATAAAAATTCTCACATCTCTATATGAGTTGTGGAAATTGTAAAAGGAGGACTATTTATGAAAGTATTATTGACAGGTTTTGAGCCATTTGGTGGTGAAAAAATTAATCCCGCTGCTGAAGCTGTACTTATGGTTAAAGATAATATTGAAAATGCTGAAGTTATAAAAATTATTATCCCAACAGTAAGAAATAAATCTTTAAATGTAATTGAAAATGCTATAATTGAACATAATCCTGATATTATTATTTCGATTGGTCAAGCGGGAGGGCGCTTTGAAATTACACCTGAACGAGTTGCTATAAACATTGATGATTATCGTATTAAAGATAATGAAGGAAATCAACCAATTGATGAAGTTATTTATAAGGATGGAGAACCTGCATATTTTTCATTACTACCTATAAAATCAATGGTACAAAATTTGCATCAAAACAACATTCCTTCTTCTATTTCTAATACTGCTGGCACTTTTGTGTGTAATCATGTAATGTATGGTATTTTATATTTAATCAATAAAAAGTATCCTCACATCAAGGGTGGTTTTGTTCATATTCCTTACATGACTTCACAAGCTATTGATAAAAGAAATGTTCCATTTATGGCATTAGATGAGATTGTTAAAGGATTAGAAATTATTGTTTCAACTTGTGTTGCAAATAATCAAGATATTAGTATTGTTGGTGGTTCAATTCATTAATTAAATTATATTAAAAAAGTAGGCTCTTTTTAAGCCTACTTTTTATTCTATTTCATAATAAACTATTTCTCCACTATATGCATCAATTTGATATTTATAATCTTTATTCCATACTGTAAAGTCTATTTTATAACATATTAATTCTTCATAAGTATTTAATGATATTTTCAAATATGGATTTGCTCCTAAATTTCCTGCATCTTCTAAAGCAATACTTTTTGCTTTTTCCTTTGTTATCATTTCACCAGTTCGATCTTGAATTACTGGTATTGGTTCCGAATCTGTAGGCAATAATTCTGGAGTAACTGGAATATATTCACTATCATCTGGAGATGTATATATATCCTTTATAACAAATACACCATAACTATTAGTAGCAGTGGCACCCAAAAGATTACTTAAAGTAGCAATTGGCATATATGTAATTCCATTATGTATGATAACATCTTGTGTCAAAACATTTCCATTAACATTTAATTGTTGAACTTTGTACTCAGCAGTTATTTGTCCATATCCATATCCTAATACAGAAACACTTGCTAATGAACAAATTGCTAATAGTGGTAAAAATTTTTTCATTTTCACTCTCCTGTCATAAAAAAAGTATTGTTAAGTTAATTTCTATCAAAGGTACTTTATCTTGCTTGTGAGCTCCGAGACAATATCACGTAAAAACTTATTCCTATAATCATAAAGCAATTTTTCATGTTAACTTAACATTTCAAAAAAAATAAGTCTACCTAATCTTCTTCTACATAATAAACTTTAGAAACAATTTCAATTCCATGAGCACTATCTAAATCAATTAATGCTCCATCTTTATATATATTACTATAATTTTTTAATATTCTTACTCTTGGAAATAATGCAGCTTTTTTATCTTTTTTCACAACTGTTACTATATCTCCAGTATTTAATTTAAATATTGTATTTGTAGGGAATACTTCTAAGTTTGCTAAAAATTTTTCCATATATATAGGATCATATTTTATATGCTTATTTGATAATTTATCTTTAATTTCAGCTTTCAGAACAACATTAGTACTGTAATATTTTTTTAATGCAAAAAACATTTCTATAATTTGAATTATTTTTGCATATGGTGCTATACTATTCCCTAGTAATCCCTGTGGAAATCCTAATCCATCACCTGTTTCATGATGATGCAAAACTCCTAAAAGAACAGTCGGAGGTAAGTCATAATTATTTTTCAGATATTCATATCCAACTACAGGATGAATGTTGAAATGTCCTCTTGATTTTAAATGCGGAGATAACAAAGCTATATCTTTTAGCAAAGCTGTCATAAACACATTTACGGTTTCATCTCTATCCATTCCTGATTTAATTGCTAAAATAGCACTATTAACAGCAATGTTTGTAGTTGTTTCAATTAAAACATTTGAGAAAATTTTTTCAGGTAAATATCTAATTTTTAATCTGTTCTGATATTTAAATAATTCACAAATTAATTGTTCAGATACTG
>LJHD01000071.1 GCA_001983475.1 Candidatus Epulonipiscium fishelsonii
TCATAAGAGAACTGGTTAGAAAGTAGCGTTTCTAATTGAACGACAACCTCCAATCACAAAGGGTGTGGGTTTTTTAAAGATATTTAACTTAATATTTTTCTTAATAAAGTTAAAAGACTTTAAGAACTTCACTCCTTTATGGGTGGGAGATTCAGGATAAATGACACTTTTTATAAATAGGGGAGCATATTGTGCCCTCTATTTTTTTATGGAAAAATATGTACTAATAAAGCTGATTTCAGTGTAAATATTACAACAAAAGATAAGGAATAAAGTAATTTGGGGTCTGTGACAAAAACTCCCCGCTTTAAAAATTATTTTTTTACTCCTGAATGATAATATTAAAGATTTATCATTTATTTAACACCATAAACCAAAAGTACTTTGAAACAACAGATGTAGTCACGTTGTTTATAAAAGGTGTTAGTAACTAAATTTGATTATAGTAGGAATCTCTTGTTAATATTCATAAAATAATTGTTTAACAGCTTAATAATGTTTACAAATTATTTACAATTAATTTAATAATTATTTAATTAATTCGCATATTTTATTAAAAAAAATTGGTTATACTTATAGTAAATAAATTTATTAACTTGTTAAGTTAAAATATAATAATCTACTATGATAATTAAATAAAGAATTGTATTTCAAAGTTGGGTATTAATAATCTACCAGTTGAAATAGAAACATGCGTTTAACAGAAATATAGAAAATTTATGCTGTTAATTATCTAAAAAGGAGTAAATATGGATAATAAAAATAAAAATAAAGATTATGGCTTACATGAGTCAAATTATTATTACGAAGTTGTAAAGTCAGATAAACAAAGAAAAAAACCATCTGGTGGAATGAAAAAATTTATAATAGGAACTGTTATTGTAAGTTTGTTTGGAGGGACATCTATTGGAGCATCGTTCGCATTTGTTTTAAATCAAAAAAACGAAGAAGCTTTATTGGTTCAAAAAATATCTATACCAGCAACTATTCAGCCAACACAAATATCTGCAGTTGAACCAGTACAACTTAACAGTTACAATACAATAAGTGAAATTGCAGAAGATGTTGGGCCATCAATTGTTTCTATTGTTTCTGTAGTACCAACAGAATATTCCAACTTTTGGATTAATGGAATATATCCAGAAACAGGCTTGGGTTCAGGAGTTATATTTTATGAAGATACAGAAAAAATTTATATTATGACAAATTCGCATGTTGTTGATGGAGCTAATACATTGACAGTTACTTTCCTCGGAAATTATAAAGTTTCAGCAAATATTGTTGGACAGGATGAACTTACAGATATAGCAGTTGTTTCTGTAAATAAGGCTGACTTACCTAAAGAAGTTAGAGATGAAATTAAGCTTGCACCTTTGGGGAATGATGATTCTTTAAGAGTAGGAGATTTGGCCATTGCAATAGGAACTCCTCTTGATGAGGCATATAGCAATACTGTGACAGTTGGAATTATAAGTGCTTTAGATAGAACAATTAGTTTAGATGCAGAAAATAAGATGGAACTTATTCAAACAGATGCTGCAATTAACCCAGGAAATAGTGGAGGAGCATTAATTGGGCCAACAGGTGAAGTTATAGGAATTAATACTATTAAGCTTGTAGACGACCATGTTGAAGGAATGGGGTTTGCCATACCAATAAACAATGTAAAGCCTATTGTTGAAGAGCTTATAATGCACGGAAAAGTTCTTAGGCCATCACTAGGAATTAGTGGAATTACATTTACACAAGAATTATCTCAATTTGATATCCCAGTTGGAGTATATGTACACCAGGTAATGCCAAATAGTAGCGCAGAACTAGCAGGAATTTTAACTCAAGATATAATTTTGGAATTTGACGGAAAGAAATTGAGTACTATAGAAGAGTTAAAAAGTATGATTGAGAATAAAGAGATAGGTGAAACTGTAAAAATTAAAGTTTCTAGAGATGGAAAGGTAATAGAATTAGATGTGGTTTTAAGTGCATATGAAAATTCAACCCCACAACCAACTCAACAAATTGTGCCAAACAGACAATTTATTTTTCCAGATTTTTATAATTAAATATTTAAAAAGAATGGCATATATTTGCTGTTCTTTTTTTTTGCTGAAAAAAAGATAAAAAAGGATGGCATGGGGGGACGCTATCCTTTTTTATCTTGTAGTTGTAGTATAACCATTGTTTTTATAATATATACATGAAAAATAAAATTTTTTTATATGTTAATTTAGTTTGGAGAAGAGGTATTCCTGAACCTGTCACCACTGAAGAAGTTGGGTTCTTATAGGCGTAGGATATTACCTTTTCAATTTCTTCTTTGTAACTCGTCTTTTTTTTCGTGTTATCTTCATATTTTTTAAATGATATCTTATTGTACTTTCTGCACAATTAAAATGATCAGCTATTTCTTTTAAACAAGCATATGGATTTTTTTCAACATAAGCTTTTAAATCATCTTTTGTAAGCTTTCTTGGTTGTCTTGTTACTACCTTTCTATTTAAATTTCCTGTTTGCTCATATTGTTTAATCCATCTTGATAAAGTACTTCTTGTTATCTTAAACACTTTACATGTTTCCTCAAGCGTATAACCCTGATTTCTATAATCAATTGCTAATTGTCGGATTTCTATTTTATGTGCCATATTTTCATTATACCCTATTTACTTTTAATATATTAGAGTTTGTATTGACCAATGCGATACTTAGTGTTGCAATATTTTTCCAGTTATTTATTGTCGTTTAAAAGTAACTTTTCTAAGAACTGTTTTTGCTATAGGCTTCAATAAAATATTATTTGTTAATGTTTCCACTGAAATAAATGTATTATTTTCTACTTTTTTTAATATAGGTTTTATGTTGCTTGATACTTTATAAGTTGTATCAATTTCTACAAGAGGTACGCAATGAATATCATAAAACCCTTCTAATGGATGATTTTTAGATATATCTTCTTTAATAGGATAGTCCAGACAGTACAAGCAAGCTCCATATTTAAAATAAATATCCCCTAGAAAATCTGTTTTAATTTCAATAGCTGCTTCGAATTCTACTTTAAAGCAGCTATCTTTATTAGTTTTAATCGTAATAAAATTATCTTCTTTAATAAATGGAACAGTACACTTAATATTAATAGCAAAGCTTGGTATTCTTAACTTAATAGTAATGTCTATAGGTGTTTTGACTTCAAAATTCAGAATATTTTCAAATGGATATCTTGAAGTTTCTCTTATAATTATTTCATTTCCATCTATATTAGTACTAAGTTCACTTGGACCATACATTGTTTTGATTAATGTGTTTCCTTGGGTATACCACATATACTCTAGGAAATAATTATAAATTCTGCCTGCATTAGGAACGCAACACACAGCAGCATCTTGATGAGTAGGAGAATATTTATATCTTAGTTGGTCTGATGTTTTATCATCAGTATGGAATATCCCCGTCATTTTATATGAATTATCTGATTTTAAATATGCAATAGTAGATTTATCTGTTAAGCTGGAGCTTCTAAAGCGTGCTCCCATAGCTGCATTGTAAAATAGCCATTCATTTTGTTCCATATATGAAATATCTCCAAAGCAATCATACATTTGAGCATAAGAATGACACAGCTCTTGAATAGAGCAATATTCATATCCGCTATTTGTAGCATCAGCTACTCTTCCTACAATAAATTCATCTCCAATAGGCCCGCCACTTGGGCACAAACATTTTTCTAATTTTTTTATATATGCATTTAACGCTTCTTTATTCTTATTATCAAATTTAGTAGCATAAATAATAGCTCTAAATTGTTCATATGTATGCGGTCCATGATTTGCAAATGCTTTATCTGTTAACAAGACTCTTTTTGACGCATCTGTATCTACCGTTGCTACTTTGGAAAAACTGTCATATAGCCATCCACAATATTCAAAATACTTTTCATTGTTAGTATAGTGGTATGCATTCATAAATACGTCTACAATCATAAGTGAATGACCAAGCCCGTAGCTTACATCATTTCCATCAATGGCTAAACCAAAATAGTTGACGCCTCCCATTGGATATCCCTTTATAATAACATCAAGAGCATTAGTTATAATTTTTAATATGTCTTTATTTTGAGTATACTCATAATACGCACATACTGCTCTAAGTAAAGTGGCCTGTGCCCACATCTCTCCATTCTCACCTTCATGATTAAATCTAAGGTCTTTATCATAAATTCCAATATAGCCATCCTTGTCTGCGGTATGTATATATTTCATAAGATATTTGGTAGCTTTTTTTAACATAGTTTCATCTTGAGTTAGGATTGCCGTTCTAATAAATCCATCAATCCAATTTCCTTGAGTTTCAGAATTCCACCACATATATTGTGACAAAAATCCTTCACCAATGTCTACATTTCCAACATCAATATTTGGAGTATATTTGCTACGTCTATTTTTTTTATAAATATCATCTTCTATAATAAGGTCTGGCACCAGAGCATCTAGATTTCCTATAAAACTATATAAATCATCTATCATTTCTTTTTTTAAATATCCTAATGGTTTAACCTCCGAAAATCTTACCTTTTTCATAACTCCTCCTTAATATATAATGGGAAACTCCTGTTGGAAGTTTCCCTAGTCTTCTGACTAATAATTATTCACTTGCTAATAAAGCTTCATAGTCTGATATCATTTTTGCTTGAGCATCCTCTGGAGTCATAGTTCCATCAAATACTTCTAAATATATAGATTCTGCAATTGACCAAAAATAAGACATTCTTGAAACTGCAGGTTGTGGAACAGTATTTTCAAATTGTTCTATAAACACAGGGCCTGCTATACTTTCGGCTATAACGGGTAATTTGCCAGCATCTTTATGTATTGGCATATCTCCACCAATTGTATATAATTTTTCTGCTGATTCTAAAGTAGTCAAAAACTCTGCAAATAATTGTGCTGCTATTGGATATTCAGTAAATGCATTAATAAAGTTTCCTGTGACTGATGAAAATGGTTTTGCTGGATTTCCATCAATGCTAGGCAACAGTGTTATTCCATAGTTTAATCCTGATTCATTTAATTGACCTAAAAACCATGGACCATTTACCAGGTATGCTACGTTACCATCCATAAAGTTTTGTTGTACAAAAGAAGTTGCACTCATTCTGATATCTTGACCATTTACTGGTAAAATTTCTCCTAGTTTTCTTATATTTTTAAGGCCTTCTAAAAATTCTGGTGTATCAAATCCTGGATTTTCGTTATCAGTTCCATCTGGACCAAATAATTCAAATCCTGCTGCTGAAAGATATGGATGCAAATTAGATCCACCTATGACAGTCATATAGTAAAACTTATTATTATCTGGGTCGTTAAAGCTTGGTGCTTCTGACATAATTTGTTCAAATGTTGTAGCTGGAGTGTCTATCAAATCTTTATTATAAAATAATGCTAGGCTATCCATGTAATGCGGTACTGCACAAAGATTGCCATCAACTGTTAATGGAACTAATGATGCTTCTAAAACATTATCTTGTAATCTAGCTGTTATTTGTGGATCAATTGGTAACACTAGCCCTGCATTGTACACAGTACTTGCATGCTCATGTTTTCCCCAGATAACATCTGCTGCATTCCCTGCTGGTCCTTCAAGTCCTAATTTTTGGATTGCTTCAAATCCAACTATTTCAACATTTACAGGAACCCCATATTCAGCTTCAAATCTTTGGGCAGCATCTCTTGCAAAATCTTCTCTTAATGCCCAATAAGTAAGTTCTGCCCCTTCTTCTGGAACTAATTCTGTTATTTCTTCTGTACCCGCTGTAACATTTGGTGTAGTTGCATCAGCTGTTGGTGGTGGAACTTCTTTTGCACATCCTGACATTAATACTGTACCTAACATAATTACTGACATAAATTTTTTCATAATATCCTCCTGAAAGTTTAAAATTTACAATTAGCCTTTATCGGCTCCCGCTGATATTCCTTTTGCTAAATACTTCTGGAATATCAGAAATAATATAGTAATAGGAATACCTATTAAAACTGCTCCTGAAGCAAATAGTGTAGTTTGGGTTTCTTCTCCACGTGCTATTAATTCAAATAGTCCAACCGCTAGTGTTTTTTGTTTATCTCCTGACAAAATCATACTTGGCAAAATATAATCCATCCAAGGATTTATAAATTGATTAACTGCACAATATGTAATGATTGGTGTTGATAAGGGTAATACAACTTTAAAAAATGATTGAAATTTAGTTGCTCCGTCTATATAAGCAGCTTCATCCAGTGATTTGGGAATTCCATCTAAATATCCTTTAACAAGCCATGTATTATATGGAATTGCTCCTGCTACATAAATTATAATCATTGAAATTGGATTGCCAATTAATTTTAACATTGCAAATAAGGCATAAATTGCTGTCATAGATAAAAATGTAGGGAACATTGAAAATAATAATATAGTTAATAGACTAGTCTTTTTTCCTTTAAAATCAAACCTGGACATAATCCAAGCAGTTACCATTATTATAAATACAGAAACAATAACATTTGTAATCGCTATAAGTAATGTGTTTTTAAACCACAATAAATAGTTAGTCTCTGTAAATAGCTTTTCATAATTCGCAAGAGTGAATTCTTTAGGAATAAAGGTTGCAGCTGCCAAAGATTCTTCTGCACTAAATGATGATAATATTATCAAAATAATAGGAGATAATACTATTAAACATAAAACGCTCAACTCTATATGAGCAAATATTTTAAATATTTTTTTATTCACAATATCTCTCCTTTACATATTTTTGAATGAAGTTGTACGCTTTAAATTCCATATTGATAAAGCTCCAACAAAAATAAATATTAATATACTCATAACAGATGCCATAGCAAACATTTGTTGATCTAATGTAAGCTCGTAAATCCAAGAAATTAATATGTCTGTATGCCCTGCAAATTGATAGTTAGAATTTACGGGTCCTCCATCTGTTAAGAAATAAATAGTGCCAAATCCATTGAAATTAAAAGAAAAACTCATAATTAGCAGTGGGGCGGTAGCTGTAAAAATGTGAGGAAAAGTTATATATCTAAATTGTTGCCACTTATTTGCTCCATCAATTGTAGCAGCTTCATACCAAGAATTATCTGCACTAGAAAATACTCCCAGCATCATAAGCATAAAACTTGGAAAAGCTATAAATATAGCTACAATTATAACAGTTATTTTGGCAATTATAGGGTCAGTTAAAAATGGAATTGATTGTGTTATTAACCCAATGTCTTTTAAAAACGTATTTAGTTGTCCAAATTGTCCATTCAATATAGTTCTAAGATATAACAGTATAACCATTGATGGCACTGCCCAAGGCAATATCAAAATACTTTGATATACTTTTTTCATCTTTGATTCCATGTTGTATAATAAGGTGGCTTGTAACAGACCAAAAAAGTAAGCTCCAAGTGTTACAACTGTTGCCCATAATACAGTCCAGCTTAATACACCTAAAAATGTAGATGACCATATCGGTACTGTAAATAACTTTCCAAAATTTTCAAATCCCACCCATTCTAATAAATTAGCTGGCGGAAGATTATTTTTACTATAATTTGTAAACGCTATTAAAACAGTAGAAACAATAGGCATAACAGTAACCACTAGAAATAATATTGCCATTGGAGCAAGCACCACATACGCAAATGATTTATGCATAAACTTTTTTATAAAATCTCTAAATTTTACTGTCTTACCTGTTTTTTCAAATTCTATTTGTGTCTTATAAGCATCTTTAATAACTAAAATTGCTATAGCTAATATAACAGCTAAAATTATTATTGCTATTACTCCATAAATCATTAAATTAACGGAATGGTCTTCTCGTTTTACTTCTCCCAGTGTGATTAATCCCCAAATGCCTTTTGTAAAAAATCCACCATGAACTCTTATATCAAATATAGGAACCAATCCCATTAATGCTTCTACCCAATATCCCGTCACAAGCTCTACTGAGATAAATATTAATTGAATTAAAAATAATATTAAACCTTTAATATATTCTTTAGCAAAAATTGCTTGACCACTGCCCCATATAATAGCGGAACATATAGCAGCTACTATAGGTTTGCCACTTTTTTTATTTTCCATTATATGCATCAACCCCTTTTCTATGGCAAAACATAGGAATTTAACTTCCTATGTTTACCTTACCTTCAAATATTTTATTATAATCAAAATAAACATCTTCTAGGTTTTCTTCTTCTAAATAACGCTTCATTCTATCTTCGACATATTGTGAAATTTCTTCATATCCTTTTTTATTAAAGACATTTATAGTTTCATCCGCATCTTTTTCTAAGTCAAATAAAATCTTGTATCTTGTTCCATATACAACACTTTCAATATATTTAAAGTTATCAAATCTAAGCATTTTACAAAACATATTTTCAGAGAATGTTTCTTTAAAGTTAGACGTTGTTTCTCCCAAACATTCTGGTTTAAAAGATTTCCCTTTTACAGTGTCTGGAATTTCTATATTACAAATGTCTAATATAGTAGGCATTAAATCTATTGTATTAATCATTGAATGACTATTTATTTGTCCTTCTTTTATAAGATTTGGATAACGTAAAATAGCGTGGGTCTTAACAGATTCTTCATACATATAAGTTTTTGCAACCAACTTGTGTGCTCCCATCATATCTCCATGATCAGATGCAAAAATTACTAGTGTATCTTCTGCTAGTCCTTGTCTTTCTAATTCCTCAAGCACAAGACCTATATACCAATCAGTTTTTTCTATTAATATACTATATGTAGAGATAAATCTACGCCATAAGTTCTCATCAAAGGCATCGTTTGCGGAATATATATTATCCCTGTATTCAGCCATTCCTTCTATTGGTGTAGCATTAAAATTATCTGGTAATTTTCCACGTTCACTATTTCTAAGATATGGCTTATCTTCTTGTTCGCAAAAAATAATTGTATC
>LJHD01000072.1 GCA_001983475.1 Candidatus Epulonipiscium fishelsonii
TTCTCCTGAAATATCACAATTTTTACCAATTACAACATTGTCAGGAATTATAGCTGATGAACCAATAACTGTTATTCCTGTATTATAAACATGAGGTTTAGTTTCACTAATTGTATCATCACCTTGCCCAATTTTTACATTTGCTCCAATAGCTGTACCTTCAGAGATAATTACTTTATTAAGAATACTACCTTCTCTAATAATACAATTTTCCATTATAATACTATCACGTATTACAACACCTTTTTCTATCTTAACATTTGGACTTAAAATAGAGTTATACACAGTCCCTTCTATTTCACATCCTTTAGAAACCATTGATTGTGAAACATTTCCTCTTGTAGCAATATATTGAGGAGCATAATTATCTGAGTTAGTATAAATTGGAGTAATTGAATCATATAAATTAAATTCTGGTAAAATTGATGCCAGATCCATATTCGCTTCCCAGAAAGCCTGAATTGTACCAATGTCTCTCCAGTATCCTTTAAAAGTATAAGCAAATACATCTTCTTTCATATTTATAAAATGAGGAATAATGTGTTTTCCAAAATCACTATCAGTATGAATTGTATTATCATCAATTAAAGCTGTTCTTAATTTTGCCCAATCAAATATATAAATTCCCATTGAAGCCAAATTACTTTTTGGATTTTTTGGTTTTTCTTCAAATTCAATTATTCTTCCTGTTTCATCTGTGTTCATTATTCCAAATTGATTTGCTTCTTCAATCGGAACTTCTATAACAGCAATTGTTAAAGCAGCACCTTTTTGCTTATGATATTCCAACATATCATTGTAATCCATTTTATATACATGGTCTCCAGAAAGAATTAAAATATATTCTGGGTTGTAACTGTCAATATATCTAATATTTCTATAAATGGCGTTTGCTGTTCCTGAATACCATTCTCCTTGATTTCCAGTAACATATGGGGATAATACAGTTATTCCTCCTCTTGTTAAGTCTAAGTCCCAAGGAATTCCTATTCCTATATGCTTTGTTAAAAGCAGTGGTTCATATTGAGTCAAAACACCCACAGTATCAATCCCTGAATTTACACAATTACTCAATGGAAAGTCAATAATTCTATATTTTCCTCCAAACATCACTGCTGGTTTAGCAATTTTTTCTGTTAAAACTCCCAGTCTACTTCCTTGACCTCCTGCTAACAGCATTGCGATCATTTCTTTTTTACGCATAATTTAAAATTTCCCCTTTCCGAATATATCTCGACCACACCTAATTAGATTAATACGTGTATATATTTAAAGCAATGCATATTAAATTTAAAATTTAACTGAATTTTCTAAAAGTTCATGGCAAAGTTTAGCATATTAAAAAATTTTCTTTAGAAATTATATTTTTAATACACCACGCCTTCCTATTATTTACCATATATTTAATATTATACTTAAAAAACACATTTTTTTTATTTTTATTTGTGCTATTTATATTTTTTAGTTATAATAATTATTATTTTAAATCAAAATTACTAAGTACTAGCGTTAATCGCATATAAATAGTATAGATTTTATTAAAGAAAGAAAGGAATACTTTTATGTTAGACACATTTAAAAAAATACATTTTATTGGCATTGGCGGAATTAGCATGAGTGGACTTGCAGAAATTATGTTTACACAAGGATATATTGTAAGTGGTTCTGATATGAATTCTTCTCCAACAACAACTCATCTTGAAAATTTAGGTATTGAAATTTTTCAAGGGCATTTTCCAAGCAACATTACTAGCGATATTGATATAGTCGTTTATACAGCAGCTATTAAAGAAGATAATCCCGAACTAATTATGGCAAGAACTTTAATAAAGAATATATTAGTTCGCTCAGAATTTCTTGGATGGCTTATGAGAACATACAAATATCCTATTTGTGTATCTGGCACCCACGGAAAAACAACAACAACTTCTATGTTAAGTGAAATATTAATAAATGCAAATAAAAATCCAACAATTACTGTTGGAGGTATTTTAAATTCAATTGGTGGCAATATTCATATTGGGGGCAGTAAATATTTTTTAACAGAAGCTTGTGAATATTGTAATAGCTTTTTAGATTTTCATCCTAAAGTTGGCATTATACTAAATATCGAAGAAGACCATATGGATTTTTTTAGAGATTTAAATGATATTTACAATTCTTTTAATCAATTTGTAAAGTTATTTCCTCCAGATGGATATTTAGTTATTCCTTATGATACAATAAATAAGGAAATTCTTTTAAAAAATGTTAAAGATTTAAATATTGAAACATTTGGATTTAATAATGAAGCAAATTGGTATGCAACAGATATTAGTTATAATGAAACTGCGGGAGCATCTTTTAGAGTTTTTCATAATAATACATTAAAAGGAACAATTTCTTTAAAAGCTCCAGGAAATCACAATATTTTAAATGCATTAAGTGCTTGTGCAGTATCTACATTTTTAGGAGTTAATTTTGATATAACTAGTAATTCTCTAGGTAGTTTTACTGGAGCAAATCAGAGATTTGAAATTAAGGGAAATATTCATGGTGTCACTATTGTTGATGATTATGCACATCACCCAACTGAAATTTCTGCAACCTTAAATGTTGCAAATAATTATAAGCACAAAGACTTATATGTTGTTTTCCAACCACATACCTATAGTCGCACTAAAGCATTTTTATATGAATTTGCAATGTCATTAAGCAATGCCAAAAATGTAATCATTACTGATATCTATGCCGCACGAGAAAAAAACACAGGAGATATTCATTCCAAAGACATTGTACGTCTTATGAAAGATAAAGGAACAAATGTTATTTATATAGACGATTTTGATGAAATTGCTAATTATATTCTTTCAAATTGTTCTTCTGGAGATTTAGTTATTACAATGGGAGCTGGAAATGTTAATCAAATTGCAGATATATTATTAGGAAAATAATATGTCTCATCATAATTATACTGTTTAAAACCACAAACT
Source organism: Candidatus Epulonipiscium fishelsonii (assembly GCA_001983475.1). GTDB lineage: Bacteria > Bacillota > Clostridia > Lachnospirales > Cellulosilyticaceae > Epulopiscium_A. The sequence continues at coordinate 2,973 of LJHD01000072.1, forward strand.
TTAAGTTAGTGGTTTTATTCCTTAAGTTTTAAAAACAATTCTCACTCAAAGGAGGGTTTAAAATAATAAAGTTTAAACCAAGTAATACCTTTGTAACTATACCGAGTTGGTTTGTTACAAAAATTATACAAAACTGTAATGGAACATATATAAAAGTATATTTAGTTCTTCTTGAAAAATATAATCGAAATGATAACATTACAATTAAAACTATTGCTGATATGTCGGGCATGCTTGAATCTGAAGTTATTGATGCATTAAAATATTGGTTCGAGAAAAAGGTTATAGAATTTGAAACTTTAGAGAATAATTCATTTGTTATTGGTTTAAATTTTGAAGACCCTTCAATACAATCTCATAGCCCAAAGCCTGAAGATTATAAACCTTTGCCAGAGAAAAAAGAAATAAATGCTTTTACTCAACAAGAATTTATACATCACGCTAAAGATGAAAATTTAATTCAATTGTGCAGATTTGCTGAAACCTGTTTTGGAAGAACTTTGTCTTGGAAAGATAATCAAACTATATTTGATTTATACAATAACATTAAATTAAATGTAGAAGTAATTAAATATTTATTAGAATATTGTACTGAAAAAAATATTTCAAATATAACTACTATTGAAAAAATAGGTATAGAATGGGCTGAAAAAAATATTTCAACTTTGGAAGAAGCAAAATCTTATGTATATAACAATTATTATTTTAGAGTGTTAAAATCTTTAGGTATGGGAGGAGTAAGTTTAACTCCAACGCATAAAGAATTTATAGATAAATGGTTGAATGTATATAAATTTAGCATTGAAATAATTTTAGAAGGTTGTAAAAAAACTGTTGCACAAATTAATTCTCCCACCTTAGCTTATCTAGATAAAATTCTTACTGAATGGCATAAACAACAAATTAAGAAAATTGAAGACATTAAAAAGCTTGATAAAAAGCATGAGCAATCACAAAAACAAAAATATCAACAAAAAAATGTAAAAAAAATACCACCTAAAACACAAAATCACTTTCAAATTCGATCTCATAATTGGGACTTTGAAGCAATTAAAGTTTTAGAAAAAAAATATAATGACGAGACAGATTGGTAGTACAGAAAGGAACATATGAACACAAATTATAAAGAACTTCTTAGGAAGTATGACCTTAGACAAACTGAAAATAGACGTAATCTAGAAGAAAGAAAACGAATTATTTATAAAGAAATTCCTGAAGTTGAAATATTAGATAACCAACTTTCAACTATAGGTATTAGACTCTTAAAAAGTATGCTAAATGAACCACATAATAATAATAAGGAAAAATTTGAAAATTATTCTAATGAAAAAATTGTTAAAAAAAATGAATTATTAAAAAGACATAATTATACTCCTGATTATCTAGAGCTTAAATATAGTGCGACACGTTGCAACGTGAAAAGCGTTGCCTAAACTAAATATTGCTATAGATCTTTATCATCATTGTTTAGTCTAAGAATTAATAAATCAAGAGTTCAAATGATAGAGTAACGCCTTGAAAGGACTCCTTTAATACTCCGAATAGCATTTTAATAGATAAATATAAAATGTTATAAGCTCGGTAAAGTCGGCTTGAGCCTACCCAATATTAATTTTGATAGAGGAAAAACGAACTGGAGGCAGTCGTGTAGGATTGGTCGGAAGTCTAATATTATAAATAAAAATTATTTATAATAAAAAAATATCTATGGTTAGAATGAGACTAAAATCTCTGACAAAATTTCGAATGTACAGGTCTAAAAAGATAATATTTAGAAATGAATATGTTACTAAATGTAACGTTAGTGAGGTAAAGTAAGGTGCGACACGTTAAGTAGTGAAAAGCTACTTGGGATTTTTAAACAAGCACTAAAAGAAAATCAACAACTAATAATTTTATAGGTGGAATGATGAACTAACAATCTGAAACACCTACCATAATACTCCGAATAGCTTTTGATTAGATAAATATTCAAATGTTATAAGCTCGGTGAAGTCGATTGAGAGCGTACCCAAGTGCTAGTTAAGTAACGGAAATGTGAATCAGAGATGATCAAGTACGTAATAGATTGGTGGTCTACAAAATATCTATGGTAAGAATGTCATTTAAAGACTGACGAAATTCTGAATGTACGGGTCTAAATTACCACTATATAGAAATGTATAGATTACAATAAGTAATGTAAGTGAGGTAAAGTAAATTTTTGCTTATGAAATACCTTATAGTGTTATAGGCACTATCTAGCTTGCAGGCTCATAGGAATTACCTAAGGATATATGTATAGATAAAAATTATTGGAACGTGGAAAGCTAGGAATATGGAGGGATTACTCCCCTGTGAAATAGTATCTTATAAGTTATTTTAACGAAATAGATTTAATCCTAGTGAGAGCAAGGGCACAGTACCTATGAAGTAGAGATAATAATCTATGGAGGGATAGCCCTTAGACAAGTTTAAGAAATTAATAGTTGAATATATCAAAAGTTTCTGTTTATTGTTATTAAATAGCAGCCAACTTAGTTATTCTTTGCCTGTACAAGAAACTATTTCAATTATTAAAAAATAGCAAATTTGTTGGAACGCCGTATGAGGTGAAAGTCTCACGTACGGTGTGGAGTGAGGGGTGCGACAAGAAGCAACTTCTTCATAATAACGTCAGTACAGGAAACTGTTACTCTAGTTGCAAAGAGTATTCTCACTCGAAACTGCATTTCTAGTAATAGAAGTGTAGGTTGCATGAGAGAAAACCTAATCTAAAGTTTAGTATCCATAGCTTTAGAGGGCAAGAGAAAGAATGGTATGGTAAACATAAGTGAACTTTCATAAGCGTCGTCAACACAATCAACAGTTGGGATATAATTGCTGTTGTTTAATAGGTAGGTAATGCGCTGTCCCTTGAAGTGTATTAATAGCAACCCATAAGCCTATCGGTGTATAGAAAGTACCTAACCCATTCGCATCTGGCAGAAGTTGAACTTGGTAAGCCCTATAAGGTCCACTATTGTGGTAGGTTAATCGTAAGAAAAGCGGAATTCCTTAGAGGGTATAGGAGATTAGAAAAAGCAAATGCCACTAAGTCGAAAGACAACAGAAATGAAATAACTGGGTGGATAGTATGAATTAATCATATTCTTGAAAGAGAGCAGACTTCTAATTGGTGTACAACATGAAAATAAAGCGTAAAGTAAATTTTTGAAAGAGAGGTAATAGTCGATGAATACTTCAGTTAAGAAGTCCGCAATACCTTCTATCACTACTTGGCTCAAAGTCGATTGGATAGAGCTCACTAGTGTACAGAAAAATTACAAAAACGAATATATC
>LJHD01000073.1 GCA_001983475.1 Candidatus Epulonipiscium fishelsonii
ACTAATATTCAGCTGTTTATATAATAATTGTCATAAAACAAATTATATAAATATTTACAGATTTCTATACTATATTTTTTATTATGAATTTTCAACAGATGCTTTAAGCAGTGCACTCCGTTCTAAGTTGCCACCTTTACGTGATTTTCCGAAGGTATCATATCCTCCTAGCCCTTTATGTTTTGTTATTGTGTATTTTAAAGCCTCTTCAATGGGCAACACCTTGTAAAAAGGGCAATGTGCTATTCTTTCAACGATAAAAGGTGGATCTAATGCGTGAATAAGCACGCGACTTGGAGATGATGCATAATCAGCTCCAGCTGATAAAATTCCTTCAAAATGTGATTGGCAAGCTCCAGCATAAATTACTAGTTGTTCAGTTGTTGGCTTTACAAGTCGAGCTTCCTTCACGGCTTCTATAAAATATTTCGAGTTTCTATATTCAAGTATATCTTCAGTCGATTTATGAATTTTATTTAAGGAATCATGTCCTGTTAAAACCAATATATCTGGATTATGCAGGGAGATCAATTCTTTTATTTTCATTGGTTGCTGTGACTCCAACACATTTTCGCCAACAGCGGATACACCTAATAGTTCATAATATCTTAAACATACATTCAAATAGAATGGGTCACCATCTACATGTAGTACCTTTACAACTTTTTGTAGCTTATTTGCGTCTACGTTTTTATGCTCCTTTAGTATTGTTCTTACATTAGAGTCTATCATCTCCATAGTTGAGCTTTCATTACTAGTAAACCGCATTCCTCCAGCTAGTTCCAAGTCTTTTATTGGTGCATCTGCTATTATACGATATGATATGCCTTTCAACTTAGCAACATTATCTTTATTGTCTATATCAATAATCCTAAATAAGAGGTCTTTATTATAAGACAATCTTACTACAAAATCTCCTATTACCAATTTACTTCCCCCTTATATTTTTTTATACCTAATATTTATTAAACATATGGGTTATCCTATAACTTTTTCGTCATACTCAAAGAGATTTCAACAAATGTGTAACTCTTCAATTTATATATTAACAACGTAGTTTTCTGCAGTACCTATTAAAGGTCAATTTATTATTATTTAAAACTGTAGTATAATTTATAAATTAATTTTATTTATGATAATCTTTGCAGCTAATACGTAACTATCTGTAATCATTAATAACAACTAGTTTTCTGTAGTACCTATTACAGGCTGCTTTATTATTATTTAAAACTGTGGCATATTAATGATTAGTAACTTTTAATTTACCATCATGTTATTACTTTCTTTTAAAAATGTTTTACTCCTTTCTTATATTTAAAATTGACCTCCTATATATGTATGTAATCATTAATAACAACTAGCTCTCTGTAGTACCTATTACAGGTTAATTTATTATTATTTAAAACTGTGGCATATTAATGATTAGTAACTTTTAATTTACTATCATGTTATTGCTTTCTTTTAAAAATGTTTTGCTCCTTTCTTATATTTAAAATTGACCTCCTATATGTATGTAATCATTAATAACAACTAGCTCTCTGTAGTACCTATTACAGGCTGCTTTATTATTATTTAAAGCTGTGGCATATTAATGATTAGTAACTTTTAATTTACCATCAATTATGTATGATATTATTGCTTTCCAATTTAAAAATGTTTAACTCCTTTCCTATGTTTAAACTTAACCTCCTAAATATGTATGTAATCATTAATAACAACTAGCTCTCTGTAGTACCTATTACAGGTTGCTTTATTATTATTTAAAGCTGTGGCATATTAATGATTAGTAACTTTTAATTTACCATCATGTTATTGCTTTCCAATTTAAAAATGTTTAACAAGCTCCTTTCTTTTTTAATTGTCTCGG
>LJHD01000074.1 GCA_001983475.1 Candidatus Epulonipiscium fishelsonii
ATAGGGTAAAATATTTATTTTTCGCATACTTATTTCAGATTACATATTCTCTATAATAATTTTGTATTCAATTTTAACTTATTTTTCTTATAAGTGTTTCTCTATTTCTTTATATCCTATTATTTATATAACAAATTAATTAACTTCCCAATGGATTTTTCTATATTTATGTCTAAATTACCTACAATATCTATACATACAAATAATATTAATATATAATATTATTGAAATTATAAAATAACCAAAAGACTTTTGCCTTTTCTCAGAAGTGGGTATACCCTAGATTAAAAGCTGCATAAGCTAAAGGCTTGTTATATTAGTATAAAATTTTCCTTTAATAGTTGTAGAATTTCCTGGCTTTATTGGGAATCTCAAAAGTCATTATAATTATTTTAATCATAAATAATATTGGAGGAATAAAAAAATGAAAGTTGTTACATTTGGAGAAATAATGTTAAGATTAGCACCTGAAGGGTATCTAAGATTTAATCAAGCTGATAGATTTCAAGTTACTTATGGTGGAGGAGAAGCAAATGTTGCAGTGTCTTTAGCAAACTATGGATTAGAAACAAAATTTGTTACTAAACTTCCTAAACATGAAATTGGGCAAGCTGCAGTAAACGATTTACGTCAATTTGGAATTGATACATCATATATCACTCGTGGTGGAGATAGAATAGGTATTTATTTTTTGGAAAAAGGAGCATCTCAAAGACCTTCAAAAGTAATATATGACCGTGCTCGCTCTGCAATTAGTGAAGCTACAACTGCAGACTTTAATTGGAATGAAATTTTTGAAGGAGTTGATTGGTTCCACTTTACAGGAATTACTCCAGCACTAGGTGATAATGTTACGGAAATCTGTATTGAAGCATGTAAAGTAGCTAAAGCTAAAAACATTACTATTAGCTGTGACTTAAATTATAGAAAAAAATTGTGGAGTAGAGAAAAAGCTGGGCAAGAGATGGGCAAATTAATGGAATATGTTGATGTTTGTATTGCTAATGAAGAAGATGCAGCTGATGTATTTGGAATTCATGCAGAAGCTACAGATATTACAAGCGGAAAGTTGAATCATGAAGGATACAAAGATGTTGCTAAAAAATTAGCTGATAGATTTGACTTTAAATATGTAGCAATTACTTTAAGAGGCTCAATTTCAGCAAATGATAACAATTGGGCAGCAATGTTATATAATGGCAAAGAATATTTCTTCTCAAAAAGCTATGCTGTACGTATAGTTGATCGTGTTGGAGGAGGAGATTCTTTTGGAGCAGGTTTAATTTATAGTTTATTAAATAAATATGAAGAACAAGAAGCTATCGAGTTTGCTACAGCAGCATCTTGCTTAAAACATACAGTGGAAGGTGATTATAATCGTGTGACACTGGAAGAAGTTAAAGCTTTAGCAGGTGGAGATGGCTCTGGACGTGTTCAAAGATAATATATAAACGGGCGACATTTTGTCGTCCAATAATTGTAGGAGGGGAATATGGCAAGAGTTATTTTGATAGGAGAACCTATGGCATTGTTTACAGCAAAAGAAGAAGGAAAGCTGGATATAGCAGAACATTTTAACCGTTCAGCAGCAGGTGCGGAAATGAATGTTGCAATTGGACTAAGACGACTAGGGCATAATGTAAGCTATATAACAAAATTAGGGGAAG
>LJHD01000075.1 GCA_001983475.1 Candidatus Epulonipiscium fishelsonii
AATGTTCTTATCATATAGTTGTGGGGCACAACTATAATTATAATATAATATAAGAAGAAAGCCTAATACAAATTAGCTAATGTTTTGATGTAATTTAAATTATTCTTATAACCCTCCAACCTTAAAGAAAAATTCTTCTACAGCTATAGCAAGTGCACCAATGTATGAAGTTTTATCAATTAGTTTACTTTTGATGCTTAAACCATCCTTGTATTTTGCATCTATTAAGCTACATTCTTTTTCAAAAGTGCTTAAAATTAGTTTGTTTTTGAAAAATTTCCCATAAACAATTATTTTTTGAGGAGCAATAAGTGCAGTTGCATTGACCGTAACCTGTGCTAACTTAACAATAGATTTATGGATTATTTCCAAAACATATAAATCCATATCACCTTTATATGTAACTAAATAATTTTCAATAACCAAACTGATATTTTCTTTTTGTCCATTTGTTAGCTCATATAAGATAGGTGTAGTTTTTTCTGAGTATATTAATCTGATGCTATTTATTATTGCATCAAACGAAACTTTGGTTTCTAGGCAACCAATTTTACCACATTTACATCTTTGTCCATCAAATTCTACAATATAATGGCCTATTTCAGCTGCAGTTCCATGATTTCCTTCATATACATTGTTATCTATTACAATTGCAGAACCAACACCAGGAAACCACTTTAAAAATAGCAAATTATGATATTGTTTGCCTGTTCCATAAATTATTTCCGCCTGAGCAAATGCACGCATATTATTTTGTATAGTTACTGGAAACTTTAGTTCTTTCTCTAATAAACTTTTTATGTCTACTTCTTTATCCCAAATTTCATAAGCATGCTTGCTTATACCTTTTTTGTTATCTACCAATCCTCTTATACTCACTCCAATTCCAATTGTTTTTTCAACATTATTATCAGCTAAAATTTTTTTGCAAATATCAGCAATTTGAAGGAGAAATTTTGTTGCTTCAATTTTATTATCTGTTTTTATTTTATCTAAAGATATAACTTGGCTTTGCAAGTCTGCTAAACATATAGTAGTTGTAAATTTCTCTATATTTATGCATAGTGCATATCTATTTTTATAGTTTATATCAATAAATACTTTTTTTCTTCCTACTTTTTTTTGTTCATCACTTTCACCAATTTCTATAATAAGTCCTTCGTTAATCATTTCTGTACATAATTGAGTTACAGATGCAGAAGTTAGAGAAATAGTTTGAGCGATGTCCTTGCGAGACATCGCTTCATGATTATTTAACAGTTTTAATATAATTTGTCTATTCTTAACTTTTAACCGTTCTAAGTTGCCACCTAAATCTTTCATCAAAATCAACTCCTTTTTAAAATACACAATCACATTCTGAACATCACAGCAGTAAAGTAATGGGCTTTCCTGAACTTATCCTAATCGGGCGAATATAATTCGCCCG
>LJHD01000076.1 GCA_001983475.1 Candidatus Epulonipiscium fishelsonii
AAAATATTAACTATCATTTATATAGTGGTTTGATTAATAGCTTACAAAAATATTAGTACTATCATTTATATAGTGGTTTGATTAATAGCTTAAAAATATTAGTACTATCATTTATATAGTGGTCTGAATTAATAGCTCAAAAATTGGTACTATCATTTATATATAGGTTTGAATTAATAGCGCTCAAAAATATTAGTACTATCATTTATAGTATAGTCTGAATTAATAGCTTAAAAATATTGGTACTATCATTTATATAGTGGGATTATTGAACCTGTTTGCCAACGGTCCCGCTAGGGGGGACACGTAAGTTAAATATATATCATTATACATTTAATTAGTCAACGTCTGTAAAATTTATTGTAAAGTTTGTTGTACATTATTTGTAAAATATATAGTTTTGGGGTATAATAAAGATAGGGTACCAGTCTATAAGATTTATAAGGAGATTTAATTGTGAACAAAAGACTTAAAAATATGATGATGAGTTTTGGTTAGTTGTTGTTTATATTTTCTCCTTTAGCAGCAATGCCACAGGCCGAAATAAATACAGAAACACCTATAAATGTGTATATAGACGAAACAAATATCAACTCCTCTTATATGTCTCCAATTATACTTGGGAACATAACCCTAGTGCCAAAGAGAGAGGTATTTGACACTAGGGGCTTCTGTTGAATGGTATGCTGAAGGAAAAATCAAAATTATTACATACAAAGATAAATATATTGAATTGCAACCAAATGCACTGAACAGATACAAATTAATGGGGAAATGTTTCAGCTACCAATAGCTACAAAAATTAAACACGGAAGTGTTAGTGCCCATTAGAGATTTATTTGAACAAATGGGATTTCAAGTGGAATGGGACGAAAATTTAAGAAGTATTAACCTTATGACAAATCAAACACAAGAAATAGTTAAATAGATAAAAGCGATTGCGGAAGCAACACCTATAGAAGTAGCTACAGATAACACCAAGATTGAAGAAGCAGCAATTATATAGAAGTAGCTACAGAACCAAGCGATTGAAGAAGCACAGCAATTATAGAAGCACTATGAGACCAAGAACTTACAGAGGGCACAATTGCAGAAGAGCCTCCTATATCTTTATACGTAGACGGAAACCAAATACCGTCCGTTGATGCCTCCAATTATATATGAAGAGGAAACTCTAGTGCCAATTAGAGAAGTATTTGAGAGCCCTTAGGTGCAACCGGAATGGAGAGAGCTACAGATAACAGAACTATTATTACATATTATTACAAATCAATTATCTTACAACCTAATAGTTTACATACAAGTTAATGGAAAAAAACAGTTCCACCCAACATCCACAAAGGTTATAAAAATAATAAAGTAATGGTCTATTAGATTTATTAGTGAACAAATGGGGTTTGAAGTGGAATGGGACGGAAATTTAAAAGAAGCATTGAGTTGGCTTAACTCAGCTGCCCAAAACAAGGTTCAAACAAATTTATGTCTTCAAATAACAAAGTTAATAAAAAATCTGAATATGATGTAGATTATGATAAAAATAATATAATATATAGCAGACATAATAGAAAAACACCTATAGAAGTAAATCCTAAAACAAACTATCTTTGATTCAACAATAGAAAACACCCTCTAGCTTATGATAAGGTTCATTCTAATATTATAAGACAATGTAGAGTTGGGTTAGATATAAACAAATAGTATTGAAGACAAATATATAAAGAACGTAAACTATATAGATTTAGGAGCAAAGTTGCCGTATGAAAACACGACACTTCTAGTGGAGGATATGGTTTAATTAATGCTATAACTTGTTTTACAGGAAAAACTACAAAAGTAATCGTTGCAAAAGATTATTAACACTTGTCAAATAAGACAAAATACATCTAAATTTATCATTGATATCATGAGACCTCAAGAAAAATATGATGAAATAGTTTTTATAGATATTGGTCACGGTGGGGAAGACCCTGGTGCAGTAAACGAAAATGTGGAGGAAAAAGATTTAAATACTGTTCAAGCAATGGAAGTAAAAGATTTATATTGGAACAAAATACAGATATAAAAGTATATATGACTAGGGAAACTGATGAAACGCTTTTTAGACTATAGAACTTCCTTGTCAAATTTGATAGATGCAGATTTATTTGTGTTTTTCCATAATAATTCGGGGCTTCATCAGATGCTAAAGGTACAGAAGTTTACTAAATCAGATGACAGTTCATAGATGGCTGCAGAAATTATTTTAAATAATATGTTATTAATTATACAGGAATGTTTAATAGAGGAGCCAAATTGGGGGATACTTATTATGTGTTAAGAAATAGCGACATGCCAGCTATATTATTGGAAGGATTTTATAAGCAGTTCTTATTAGATTTACCAGTTATTGATTCCTTGGTTTACTGAAGAGTATGGTAAAGCAGTGTCTTTTGGCATTGTAGAATATTTTAATTTACCTAATTTATAATAAAAGGTGAAAAAAATGGTGATAATTTTATAAAGTAAAAACAAAGGAAAATTTTTAACGAAATAAAAAATATTAGGTAACCCTGTGAGCTTCATATTATAACAATGCAAGAGATAGGCTGATTTTGATATTGAAGAAACAGGTTTTCTACCTTTGAAGAATGCTATTATTAAAGCAGAGTCATTAAAAAAGTTTTTTCTTAAAAATAAACCAGATATCAATTCATTTATTATTTTTTAGGATGATT
>LJHD01000077.1 GCA_001983475.1 Candidatus Epulonipiscium fishelsonii
TATTAAATAGAATATTTATAGTTGGATGAGACTATTTCACTACTGAAAAAATTAAATATTTTTACTTTCTAGAAGTAAGTTTATTCGATGTTTTTTTTCTAGGATATAACGCTTATGATAGAATATATCCGCAAATTCAATAACTTTCTTCATTTGAGTAGTATCTAAAAATGCACCTATTCCAGCAGAAATAATAGGAATAGCTCTTTGCACGGATTTTAAAGCAAGCTTTTGTCCAATTCGTTCAAAGACTCCTTTGAATATAATATTTTCTAGTCCTTTTCCACTAGCTTTTTCTATTGATTTTTGAGCTGATTTATTTGCTAAGGTTTTTATTTGAGCTAAAAATAAAGGTATACTACTACGTGAAGCTATATCAGAATAAGTTTTTTTAGCTGCTTCTTGCAAAATTGTATCTTGTGTTATAAGCATCATTTTATTTATGTTCCCACTTAGTTCATTTTTTGAATTTTTAGGCGATAACGAATTACTAAATACTTCGCTTGCTATAATTAGTTCTGTAGGGTTGTTTTTTACATCAAAACCATAGAACATAGCAATAGATTGAACGGCTCTAAAATATAAGAGAGTACTAAGAGCAAGATTAAAAGGTATGCCTATAAATCCAGCAACACCAGTAGTTCCTCCTTCGACAAACGCTAGTGCTACATCTTTTGTTTTATGTGTATTAACCACATGTGAAATTTTATAGCTTCGTAACATGCAAATCTCATCTAGGCATTGCACATCAAAATCAATATTTCTTATTTTATCAATAATATAATCTTCGCTAAGAGAATATTTAGAAGCCTTTTCTTCTAAAACTTTAAAGCTATCTCCTATAATCTTCATAGTTTTAAAGTATATTTCTTGTTCGGATATAGTAGATTTAATATTAGCTGAAAACTCTTTAACACCAGAAGGAATTTTTTTATTTATATTTTCTCCCAGTTTTGATAGGCTATTAGGTCTAGTAAGTTTATTGTATCTATTAATAAGAATATCAAGTTGGTCCAATTCTTGTTGGTCTAATATTGGTGTTGGCAGGCTTAAATTATACATAGATATACTCCTTGTTTTTTAAATTTAGTTTCATTAATGTATATAACTAACATCTCAATATTATACCATGTTTTAAATGGATAAGTATGAACTGACATTATATTGTAATTGAAACGCTAGGAGCGAATAATATAAGTAAGAACTTTGGATTAATACAGTTTACTAGCGAACATTATTCGCTAGTAAACTGTGTATAGTAAACATATTTTAAGTTTTGACTCAT
>LJHD01000078.1 GCA_001983475.1 Candidatus Epulonipiscium fishelsonii
CCTGACATGATAATTGCTTAGAATAGAAGCTGAGAACAGTAAGATGAGTTGCACCAATAAATTATACAAAACTAAATTGTGCTAAATAAATTAAAAATTTAAAAGATAACAAAAAAAGTTCACAGGTTCTAGGAGTAATCCTAGAGTGTGAACTTTTTAAATGGAGGTGAGGGGAATTGAACCCCTGTCCGAAAATCCATAAGTTGTGGTCTCTACCATTATATTCATTATATTAACATTCCCTCTATCAAGCACCTAATGACAGGTTCATGACGTTAGTAGCTTCATAATTACAACCAGTGGGCAAAGCTTACCGCTAGACGTTCCCTGCTGTGTCGGAGTCTCGATATAGCCTGCAGGTTAGCTATAGGAAACTTAGCTGCCTAAGCAGCTAGTGCAAAATTGTCTTCTGCGTTTAATTTAAGTGTCCTCTTTTAACGTAGTGTAGACTTCCTACGAATGGCTGCCCCAAAGAATGTGACCCCCGTCGAAACCATTGCACCCCCTTAGAGGTTTTTGATTTTAAACTCACGTTCGTTTTGACGACGTACATCTTTGCTAGCTATATCATGACGTTTATCATGAAGTTTTTTACCTCGAGCCAATCCAACTTCAACTTTAACAAGGCTACCTTTTATATAAATTTTTAAAGGAACAATAGTCATTCCTTTTGTAGATACAGCCCCAACGAGTTTAGTAATTTCCTTTTTATGAAGTAAAAGTTTACGTGTGCGAAGAGGTTCTTTATTAAATATATTTCCCTTCTCATATGGATTAATATGCATATTATATAAAAAAGCTTCTCCATTATCAATTTTTATAAAACTTTCCTTTACAGATCCACTTCCAGCTCTTATTGATTTTACTTCTGTTCCAACAAGGACAATTCCAGCTTCAAAAGTTTCATCTATAAAATAATCATGGTATGCCTTTTTATTATTTGCAATTAATTTGTATGCATTTCTATCTTTCGCCATATGACACTCCTTCCTTCTATAAATAATAAATATCATTATAGCACAATATTTTAAATTTACAAGACTAAAATAATAAAAAAAATAGAAAAGCCCCTAAGACTTTTCTACTTATATGAAAATGATATATTTTTTGTTATAAATTTTTTCGTTATATATTCTTACTTTCGCTTCATTTATGCTGTTTGATTATAAATAAAAGAAATACCTGTAATTGCATTTAATGAAATAATACCAATTTCTTCTATACCATCAACTTTTCTTTTGATTTTTACAAATCCAGTGGTTAATTCAAATAATTCAACATTAGTTAATTTAATAACGCTATTGCAATCAAATACTGTAATATTACAAGTTTTAGACAAAGAATATTGAATATAGTTTACAATATAATTATACCAAACCTCAATTCCTAAATCACATGCACACCCCGCATAAGAAGGCATTATGCAATTTATTAAATAATCTCCTATAGCAGTTCCAACTGTACCAAATATACCAACAAACCCACTTGTTGAAAGAATATTTTCTATTGCTACTGTTGCTGTATTAGAAATAATGGTATATACTTGAGATGAACTTGCATTAGGGATAATAACTTCTTGGAAATATGGAATCTCATTCCATATTGTTGCACTAGTATAAAAATCTATAACTGCTTCTAATAAGTTAACACTTTCACTGAATGATCCATCTAATATAATATTTTGTTGAGTACAAATACCTTCAAATAATTCTCTAATTAATCCTAAGTATACTTCATTATAATAATTATACGAAGGACCTACTTCTCCTTGAATACCTTGAGGACCTTGTGGCCCAGTA
>LJHD01000079.1 GCA_001983475.1 Candidatus Epulonipiscium fishelsonii
TTGTGGAGTTAATCTTGAAACAAATGATTTAACAACATTTGAACTTGAAGATGGTATAACTAAAAAGGTTATTTTAGAGTCTAGTAAAAAAGCTTTTTTGGTAATGGAACAAAAAAAGTTTTATACTCAAGGGAATTATAAGTTTGCTACATTTAAAGGAGTATTTGGCGTTATTACAAATACTGAACCATCAGAAGATATATGTAGAAAACTATCTGAACAACAAGTTAATTTATTTTAGATGCTAAGTAATCATAAAAAATTACAAGTACTTTTAAATAATAATAATTTGATTATTTATAGTGGTGTAAGAGAGAAGCTCCTGTATGGAACTTCTCTCCCAAACCATTAACACTGCAGCTTATGAATCTATATACTGAAACGTTCATTGATGGAACTTCATTGTTAAAGGTAATACATAAACTTTTCACCAGCTAAGAGCAACATGTCAATATCATTATGGTAATCTCCAAAAGCCATAACCTCATCTTCAGAGATATTAAGCTTATTCATAAATAGTTGTAAGCCTTCTTTTTTATTACAATGCTTAGGCACTATATCTATCCATTCTTTACCTGTTTGAACTATGGTTGATTGGTCTTCAAACAAAGTTATCATTTCTTGACAAATATTTTCTGTTTGAGATGCATCTTCTACAAGCACTGACATTGAAATAACAGGTCTAACTATTTCTTCAATACTTGTAATCCCTTTCAAATCTCCAAGATAAAAATTTATTCTGTCAAAAAATCTAGTTGCACGTGGGAAAATATAATGTGCTTTTTTTGAACAAATAACAGGATGAGTTATGCCATTATCTGAAAACTTGATGATTTTATCTACTAATTCATTATGTAAAGTTTTTAACAACAGTTCTTCTGTGCTAGTGTAAACCATGCTGCCGTTTCTTGCTACAAATAAAATCTTATCTTTAACTGGAGCAAATATTTCTTTTAATGAATGCAATGGTCTGCCACTTGCAGCTACAAACATTATTCCATTATCATATAACTTATTTATAACTTCAAATGCTCGCTCTGGCATCTTTCCTTCTGTACCTAAAAATGTTCCATCCATATCAGCTGCTATTAATTTAATCATTGTATATCCTCCAATATAATATTATGACTGTCATGCAAAAAGTCATCCTTATAATTAATATTATAAAAATGGCTAAGTTATACTAGTATATATGGTAATCCTAAGGGCACTTATAGTTACATGTTCTTGGATTAATGTTTACATATTTTCATGTGCTACCATGTAGTTCAAAGTCACCAGGGAAATTATAATATTTTATGTCTTCTTTCCAAAGTTATTCACTAATTTTGTGATGACTAGTATACCCAATTAACTCGGTTGATTCATTAATTTCTAAAAAACATTAATTAAATATTGGTTATGAAAGTTTAAAATAAGTAATTTTTGTATCTTTCAAATATTAAGTATAATTAGTTAACTCTTTTGGTAAAATTA
>LJHD01000080.1 GCA_001983475.1 Candidatus Epulonipiscium fishelsonii
CCATATATTATCCAATCAATTTTTTCTGCTTTCGCAACGTTCACGCTTAGCCTTATTTCATACTTACGTTGTAGTTTGAGTGGCTTTAGGGATTTCAAGCAATTCAAGTAGTATATGGCATAGTTAATAACTATGGCTACGCACTAGTTTCCCAATACGCTTACTGAATGAGAGGGTTTTACGCCCTTATTCTATAAAATAAATAAAATTTACGATTTTTAGTTTCCAAAACCCTTTCCAAAAGATCAAAGCTTTTGCCAAAAGGTAATGTGGACTTTAGCATAGCAAGGTTTTGTTCAATATTAATTTTTAAATCCATAAAAATTCACCCTAATCTTTTAATGTTAAAATTAGGGTGTGCCAAAATGGGAAAAATTATACATGTATATTTTTTGATAAAGCCGTTATTTTGTTAAAGCAGGAGTGAAAATATCAATAGGAATGTCACATTTTTTAGCTAATTTACTTTGTATAGATTTATTAGAAAGTTTATCTATAATGTTGGTTTCATAAGGTAGTATGATTTTTTCAACATTATATTCTTTAGCAACATTTAGAATTGAGTCAATTTGTGGCCCAATTAAGCAAATTACTTGATGAGGACATTCATCTAAAAGAGCACTGATTTTTTGTGAAAGAGCTTCATGTGCTACTTCGATGTTGTCAATATTTAGATTGGCCACAGAGTATAAAATACTGGGATAGGTGTAACAACTTGAAAAAGTAAGTGGACTTGTTATATAGAGCACAATTAATTTGGAGTTTTCTTTAACCGCTTCGTTTTGAGCATAGAGCAGAGCTTCCATATCTATGGTGTTTGATATTGAAAAAAGTATTGTTTTCATATAAATACCTCCTTGATTAGTTAAGATAAACATATTATATCATAAAATTTGGTGGATTTATAGCATTTTTTATATACGAAGATTTATTATTTTCTTTCATATATGAAATAACAAAATTATCTTTTAATGTTAATTCCAATTGTTCGTATGAAATAGGTTCGTTTAACTTAAATAAAATTTTAGCTTGTTCATCTGGATATAAATTTCCCAGGTTTACCTTAGGTAATGGTTGGTCATAAAATAAATAACCTCTTTCCCTATAAATTGTACATTCTTTAATAAGTGGATGTGTAATATTAGACAATTCTAAATTGAGAAGCATATCTTCAGACTGATTTTTTAAACTTAAAATTAGCTCAAGATTTTTTTCTTGGAAAGGTGAAATTGTAGTAACTAATGACATGAGAATTACCCCCTTTATATAAATTAAGGGAATAATAACTCCCTCTTTTTACTATATGCTATTTTTAGTCTTTATAGTCATTTTAGGGATTTAATGCCACTTGTTACTGTATTAATTAAGAAAGTTAAGATAAAAATTTTATTTTATTTATAATATTTTTACAAAAATTAATTATTGAAAGTTTTTATATTAGGTTGTTTTGCCACTAGCATTTTATTTTTTTTTCTGATTTGTAGTGGAACAAATATATGTACAAGAATATTTAGATTGCTTGATAATTATGATATCAGCAAAGTTAGTTTTATTAAAAAATTAATTTTAAATGACTAGTGAGTGTAAGAGGGGGAATGACTACTCACTAGTCACTTATTAATATAGGGAAAACTAAAAATAATCTTTATTCCTAAATCTGTGATTCATGGTAACGGAGTTAGAAAAACTAACCCTGTTACATCTAGCATAGTAATGGTTTTCAAACTAATTATTTTTTTAATTTGGCCATAAATAGGGAAAGGAAGGAATAGGGCGGTAGCCACTATTGTATCCAGGCTCACCAGGATATGGTTTAAAAGCAGAGTCTGTGTCATCGCCACAGCAGCAACAACAATCGTGTTCTTTAGAGGAAGTA
>LJHD01000081.1 GCA_001983475.1 Candidatus Epulonipiscium fishelsonii
TATTTTTATTAATAGGAATAATATTTTTATTTATTATTATATTGACAACATGTTCTAGTGGTGAAGATTCCAATGAAGAATCAATAAACACTGAAGAGGTGCAAATAAAGAAAACAACTTTTGAAATACAAGAAACAAATAATATATTTGAAATAGATTACACAGATATTACGGATATTATACAAATAGCATTAGATTACGCACAGCCAATTCATAATGCTTTAGGCACTTGGCATTATGAAACCTTAGCAGGAAGCAGCAATTGGAATATAAATCAAATTATTAAAAATGGTGCTGTTACAAATCAAACATATGAAGAATATAGTAAAATATATGATCAATTTATATATGACTTAAAATATTTTCCTGTTGCTAATCATAATGATTTTAGGTATGGTGAAGGAATATTATTAGATCCAAAAAGCACCAATAATACTGTTGAAATAGTAAGTATGACAAGTGGAGTTGTCTTAAATAAAGGATGGACAACAGAAACAGGATATACAATACTTATCGAGAGCATTGGAGGTGCTCTTTTTCAATATGGACATTTATATGAACTTCCAAAAAATATTGTCATAGGTCAAGAAATTCTTGCAGGACATTATCTTGGAAGAATGGGAGATACTGCTGGATTTGAAGAAGGAACACAAGGAAACGTTCCAGTAAGTTTGTATTTGTCTTGTGAAGTTAAATATAAAGACCAATTAATATCAATAGATATATTTCCATTTTTGGAATGGATAGAAAATAAACGTAAGGATGTTTATGTTTAATATAACCTCTTGTGCTATAGGCTTTATTAAAAGTCTATAGCATTTTATTATTAAAATTATAAAAACAAAATGTACAAATGTTCTAAGCAAATAGGTATTCAATTGTTTTGTCAAAATCTATGTAGGAATTAAAAGCTAGAATTTTAAATAAAATCCTAGCTCAACATGTTAATATATTTTTTACATATTTTGAATAATTTTATATAATAACATACGAGTTACAATATTTGTTAAAATATCTTGTTCGGAATTTGCTCCTGTTTTAGGTAAAATTTTAGGCAACATATGTTCGATAATTTGATTATATTTAAATACTTCTACAATTTCCATTAATGCCTTAGAATTTTCTTCTGAAGTAAATGGTGCAATTGCCTGAATTAATTGTGCTTCGTTTGGTAAAGGTTCTTTTGTTGTATTTTGATAGTTTAAAATTTCTTCTTCCACTTCTGAAATATATTTATTATACATATATTCCGCTATCAATTTAAGTATTTGTTCAAGGTCTTGTTCTACATTGAAATCTAACATATAAGTCCTCCCAAATTATTATTCATTAATTAAGTTTATTCGATATAATTTATAAAAATAACTATACTCTTATAATGTTCTATTTTTACAAGCAAACTTCATAAAATATTATAAAATGATAATTAGGAAGTGATAAAAGTGAATGACTTAGACCGCTGTGTAAACTCCGAATTTATGCGTGTGTGTAAATGTGTAGTTCCTTATCTTGAACCGCCTGTTCAAAAAAATGTAGCAATTGGTTTAAAAGTATTGGAGCTTATAAATACAGTAAATTTTTATAAAGGATTAGACGGAAATTTGACTACGTATCGTGAAGAAAATTGGGAAACAACCTTGTTACTAGAAATCAAAAAAAATTTAGAGCCAGAAAAAGTTTATTTAATTGATGCATTAATTAAAATTACAGAACTTAATAACATATTATCAACTAAAACTTCTACTAGTAATACACCACCTGAAGAAGCAGTTCAATCTCAACCCGTTTCTGAAATAGAAACGAAAGAACCAAACATATCTGGCTTTTCTGTT
>LJHD01000082.1 GCA_001983475.1 Candidatus Epulonipiscium fishelsonii
CATAGTTTTTATTCTCGACTTTAATTATTTTCATTTAATATAGCAGCTTCCCTTTATACTCTTTATAGACGACTGTCCCCCAAATCCTACACTTATATCGTTTTCTTCCACTATCAAAGTATTGTGGTCTAAAAATGATTTATTCCAATTATCTACATTAATTTTACTCCACTCATCCACCTGAGCCTTAGATGTATAATGTTAACTAGCAACTCTATAGTTTCAAAACAATCATCTGTTTTATATTTTCGTATCTTCATAGTTTTTATTCTCGACTTTAATTATTTTCATTTAATATAGCAGCTTCCCTTTATACTCCCCATACCTAAAGGCAGAGGATTCTAAAGCGATTAAAGGACAGATTCATTTCTGCTAGTCCAGTATGACCTTTAGTTTAGGGCATGACATTATAGTTGGCTGATATAATTTTGCCTTATATCAAAGACATTTAGTCTTTTACGATGTTTTTACAACTTGTTCTTGTCGTGTTTCACTTTAGAAACATTTTCGGCGCATTGAATATTTGCACTTAAAAATTGCTCAGAAGTTTTACACTAGAAATGACTACTTCTAGCAACCACTATAAAATCTAGTTAACTCCTTTTGTTAAACTAAATGCCGATTAGATTATATGTATGTTTTTAGACAATGTCAAGTATTGTTTTGGCAATTTATCCCACCAGCCATAGAGAACTGTTAAATTCTATGTTTTTGGTATATAATTTTAATGCGTATAATACAACTTCTAAGTTAGTGAAACCACTAAAAAATTATTTCAGTGACTTCATTTATGCTGGGGAGATATCAATATAGAATTGAGGAAAAACTTTAATGAAATTAGGGATTATAACTTTTAAATATGAAAAAAAAGACTTGGAAGAAATAAAAGAAATGGGACTTGACTTTGTTGAGTTTTGTATAAACAGCCATGAAAACGACCTTTTTAACTATCAAAGATTTTTTGATGCTGTTGACCAAATAAAAGAAAATCTTGATGAAGTTAATCTATTTACAGGTTCAATAGGCAGATGGGGTGGCTATAAAATTGAAAAAGATGGTTCAATCAATGAAAAAGAATTTATTGCAGATAAAACTTTAATAGATGCTGCGGAAAAACTTAATTGCCCTATATATGTTACTAGTTGTAATTATGTAGAAGAACTTTCTATGTTTGAAAACTATAAAGCAACAATTGCTTATCTAGAAGCTTTAATTGCTTATGGAAAACAAAAAGGAATTAAAATACTAACAAACAACTGTAAATGGAATAATTATATAATTTCTAATTCTAGTTGGTCCGTTATACATGGTCATTTAGATGATTTAGGAATTAAATTTGACCCTTCTCATTTAATCTATGAAAACGAAGACTATTTATCATTACTTGCAAAATGGGGACATCGAGTTGAACATATTCACCTTAAAGGTAGCTTACAAGTAGACGGAAAATTCTATGATGACCCACCTGCTGGTATTGACCAAACTGATTGGAGAAAATTCTTTGCAATTTTATATAAACTAAATTATAACAAAACACTTAGTATAGAGCCACATTCATCTACTTGGCAAGGAGATTTGGGAAAAAAAGGAATACTTTATACTATCAATTATATAAAACAATTTATGTTTTAACTTTCTGGCCAAATTTAGTTTAGCGGTGAGTGCAGCTTGATAGCAGTTAGTTATAATAGCTCCTTATTTTTAAGGATAATCCCGCTTTTAATAAGCGGGCTATTCTAAGATTTATATTTTACAGCTGTTCCATAGACTAAGATTTCAGATGCTCCTGGTACAATTGCACTACTATTAAATAAAATATTTACAATTGCATCAGCTCCTATTTTCTTTGCATCCTCTTTAATTCTATCAACTGCAATCCTTCTTGCATCGTCTAACATTTCTGTGTATCCTTTCAATTCTCCGCCAACCAAAGTTTTAAATCCAGCTCCTATATCTCTTCCAACATGTTTACTTTGAACAGTAGATCCATATACTAATCCCAAAATTTCTAGTTCCTTACCATCAATAAAATTTGTTGTTGTTAATAACATCTTTGTACTCCTTTATTTGTTCTATGAGCTAAATATAGATTAATACAATTTCAATTAATATCTAGTATAAACCTTTCTCCAAAAATTTATGTCATCATCCCTTATCTTAATATTCATAGACGAACTTAACATCTACATTGATTTTGCATAAACTTTATATCTAAGATATACTATACACAACAGAGCAAAATTTAATATATATCGATTTAATTTACTTTTAGTACATAAGAAAGGAAAACTATCTATGTATAATTTTTTTGGTCTATCGCTTATGACTATTATAGTTTTATTTCTAGTATTTATATTAGTGTAGTTACTTGCTAAAATATTGGTTTTTATAGCTAATTTATATTTACTAGACCCTATACCTATGGTAGATGAAATAATAATGATTGCTACAGTATTAATAGATATAAGAAAAAAGTTAATTGAATACCACTTAGTCGAAGAAAACGACTTCGTCAAAAGAAACGCCTCAAAAAATTAAATTTGTATGTAATGAGGGAGCAAGTTTGAAAACTGTGCTCCCCTACATTATATATATTGATATAAGATTATAAATATTTTTTTAAAGTAGCCCTAACTGCACCTACTCCAGAGATAAGTTGTTTAAAGTAGTCCTCCACTTTTTCACCCAGTTCAACATCATAAACGTTTACGCCAAATATTTTAGTATTTGACAACACAGGTTGCAGCACTTTATGGACATCGCCCGTGTACCCTAGTGTAACATCTTTAAAATAAGGCAAAACTTCCGGCAGCATCGGGTCTGGACTAAGTTCCATTTTATTGCCATTATCATCAACCGCCATAAGATAACGACACCATCCAGCTAAAACTAGCGGAATAAACTTCAGTGATTTCACATCCAAATCGTTACGTTGTACATAAGCTTTAATAGTTTCACCAAAACGAATGCCTAGCTTTTGTGAAGTATCTGTAGCAATACGTTGAGGTGTGTCTGGCATAAATGGATTAGTCACACGTTTTTGAAGAACTTCATCAATAAATTGTTTTGGCTCTATAATTTTAGGGTCAACTACTACAGGCAGCCCTTCGTCATATCCAATTTTTTCAACTAGAGATTTAAGGTCCTGGTCATTCATCTCATCACAAATAAGTTTAAAATCCAGTAAACACCCAAATATCGCTAGTGCTGTGTGAAGCGGATTTAGACAAGTGCAAACTTTCATTTTTTCCACTTTATCAACAGTTTCACGGTCAGTAAAGATTATTCCAGCTTCTTCAAGATTTGGACGGCCATTTGGAAACCAATCTTCAACAACTAGGTATTGAGCTTCTTCTGCATTTACAAAAGGTGCAACAAAAGTATTTTTGGCAGTGACAATAGTTTCAACATCATCAAATCCTGATTTTTGCAACATGGCTTTAACTTTTTCGTCTGGCCTTGGAGTAATCTTATCAATCATTGTCCAAGGGAATGATACTTTATCTTTGTCAGTGATATAGTCATAAAAACCTTTTTCCACTAGGCCATTTTTTTCCCAAGCTTTTGCATAAGCCACCACTGCATTAAATAATTTATCTCCGTTATGAGAACAGTTATCCATGCTCACCATCGCAATAGGAGCTTTGTTCGCAACATACCTTGTGTATAAAAGTGCAGCTACTTTACCAATATAACTAACAGCTGCTTCTGGACCATTTTCAAAATCATTTTCTACAGAAGCAAAATATTCACCTTGAGCATTTTGAAGACTATAGCCTTTTTCTGTAATTGTAAAGCTTGCCATTTGTAACGAAGGAGCACTAAAAATTTGTTTCAATTTATCCCAGCTGGATTTTTCTGCTGAATTTAATACAAGTGACTCCACTACACTTCCCACAATAGTTTTGTCAATGTCTCCATCCGCTTTAAGAGTCACTACTACTCCCAAGTTATTCATAGGATGATAAGTTTTTTGTATAATCTCATAGTCAAACCCTTCAACGGCAATTATCCCTTTGTCTGACTTACCCTTATTAATCATGTCTTGTTGAACATTTGCAATAAATGCACGAAATAAATTTCCAGCTCCAAAATGTACCCAAGCAGGATTTTTAAGAGTGTTTTCTTTTATTTGTTTAATATCAAATTTGGGAAGCTCAAACCCTTCTTTTTCCCATTGTGCTTTATCTTGTAAAGTTTCGTAATTTAGTTTCATTGTTGGCCTCCAAGCTTTTCCAACATATCCCATGCACCCCACAAGTACATTATTCCAAGAGCACGGTCATACAGCCCATATCCAGGACGGCATTTTTCACCCCAAATATGTCGTCCATGGTCAGGACGAACATATCCTTTAAATCCTGCATCATGATAAGCTTTTATAATATCAATGACACCAACATCTCCATCACAGTCTTTATGAGAAACTTCTGAGAAATCTCCGTTTTCATAGTGTTTTACGTTACGAATGTGTGTAAAGTAAATTCTGTCTACATGTTTTCTTATAATATCAGCAATGTTATTTTCGCGGTTTGCACCTAGTGAACCAGTGCACAGAGTTAGGCCACTGTAAGGACTATCAACCAATTTTAAAAACTTGTCAATTGCTGGTTCATCCACTAGCAAACGTGGCAATCCAAAAATATCCCAAGGCGGATCATCCTGATGTATTGCCATCTTTATGCCACACTCTTCACAAGTAGGCATAATTGCTTCCAAGAAATATTTTAAGTTTTCCCATAACTTCTCTTTTGTCACAGGTTTATATGCCTCAAATAATCTATCAAGTTGATTAATTCTTTCAGGCTCCCAGCCAGGGAAAGTCATTCCGTTTAAGTTTGACAAAATATAGTCTACCATTTGTTTTGGGTCATTATGAATTTTTGACTTTTCGTAAAATAAAGCAGTGGAACCGTCTGGTAGTGGATGAAATAAATCTGTTCTAGTCCAATCGAACACAGGCATAAAGTTATAGCAAAT
>LJHD01000083.1 GCA_001983475.1 Candidatus Epulonipiscium fishelsonii
ACAGTATTTCATAACATTAAATAATATGGAGGTTATAAATAGATGAATACAAAACAACTAAGTTTAATTTTTACTAGCGGAAGTATAATTATGGGCTCAACAATAAATGCTAATGCTTTAATTGCACCAGTTGAAAACCCACCATTTAAAGATGAAAAAAATAAAGATAATATACAAAAACAACAAGAAACCATTGATATTCCAGATGAAAAATTGAAAAAACTATTACTTTCACTAGCAGATAAATCTCTTGACGGAAATATTCAAAAAAACGAAATGGCAACAATACGAAGTTTATATGCTGATAACTTAAAAATAGAAGACTTAACAGGTTTAGAACATGCTATCAATTTAGAAATTCTATCTTTAAGAGATAACAATATTAAAGATATTTCTGTAATACATAGTTTTAAAAATCTTAAAATTTTGAGAATTGATAACAACCCTATTGATATGGAAGATGAAAATAATAAATTATTAATAGATCAATTTAGCTTAAAAAATACAACTAAATATAAAATAAAAACCAAATTAGAAAAAAATAATACCACTATACCTAAAATTACCATTAAAGGAAAGCCTGTAACAGAAGAAAATGTATCATCTGAAAAAAGTATAACATCAAATGGAAGTATAGAAAGAAACATAATAACAGAAGATAATATTTCAATAGAAAAAATCATAATAACAGAAGGCAATATAGTAACAGAAGAAAGTTTAATAACAGATGGCAATATCACAGTGGGTGGTAGTATTATAACAGAAAATCCGCTTCCTCCAAATGATGAAATGTTGCCTGAAAATATAGTATCTTCATCTAGTGATGATTCTTTACAAGTTACTGCTATTGATGGGTCACAAAATACTACATCTACTACTAACGACAAGTCTTTACAGGGAATTATAAAATTTTTTCAAAATGCTATAATATCTTCTATTAATGGAGAACCTTCACATGATGCATCTTCTACTATTAGTGATGAGCCTTTACATGACGTATGTTCTGTTTCTAGTGATGAGTCTTTTCGAGATGTATCTTTTACTAATAATAATTTGATACCTCTTGTTAGTGATGACTCTTTTCACGATGTGGCTTCTCATAATGTTGAGCCTTCTGAAGAACCACTTTCTACTATCGGGGAGTCTTTGAAAGATATGCTTTATACAAATAATGTTGAGCCTCTGCGAGATGTGACTTCTACAATTAGTAGTAATTTTTTACATAATAATATAATATCTCCTATTAATAGTGAATCTTTACATAATGTATCTTATAAAGCTAGTGATGAGTCTTTACACGATGTATCTTCTATTGTTAGCTCTGACTCTTTGCACAATGTAGTTTCTAATACTAACAATATAATACCTCTTGTTGGTGATGAGTCTTTAAATGATGTATCTCCCACAAATAGCGGTGATTTTTTACATGATAATATAATACCTCTTGCTAGTGATGAGTCTTTACACGATACATCTTCTACCGTTAGCTCTGACTCTTTACACAATATACTTTCTATAACTTTTACTATTAGTGCTAACTCTTTACAAGATGTATCTTCTAATGTTAATGATGACTCTTTACTTGATGTATCTTCTACTCATAGCGATGAGCCTTTACACAATATAATTTCTGTAACTATTGGCGAATCTTTGCACAATTTAGCTGATGAGTCTTTACTTGATGTATCTTCTACCATTAACGATGAGTCTTTACACGATGCATCCTTTACCATTAACAATGACTTTTTACACGATTCAACTTCTACTGTTAGTGATGACTCTTTACACAATATAATTTCTGTAACTATTGGCGAGTCTTTACGCGATACAGTTTCTTCTGTTAACGACGAATCTTTACACACTGCAGCTTCTTCCGTTAACGATGACTTTTCACACGATGTAACCTTTACCGTCAGTGATGACTCTTTACGCGATACAGTTTCTTCCGTTAACGACGGGTCTTTACACACTGTAGCTTCTTCCGTTAACGATGACTTTTTACACGATGTAACCTTTACCATTAGTGACGAGTCTTTACACGATGCATCTTCTACTGTTATTGATGACTCTTTGCACGATGTAACCTTTACTGTTAGTAATGCCTTTTTACACGATACAGCTGAGGAGTCTGTACTTGATGTGTCTTCTACCATTAATGATGAGTTTTTACACGATGTAGTTTCTACCGTTAGTGCTGACTCTTTGCACGACGCATCTTTCACCGCTAGTGATACCTTTACACACGATATAGATTCTACTGTTAGTGATGACTCTTTACACACTGTAGCTTCTACCGTTAGTGACGACTTTTTACACGATATAGATTCTACTGTTAGTGATGACTCTTTACACACTGTAGCTTCTACCGTTAGTGACGACTCTTTGCACGATGCATCTTTTCCTGTTAA
>LJHD01000084.1 GCA_001983475.1 Candidatus Epulonipiscium fishelsonii
GGTGGCTCTTAACACGTAATGGTGAAGAAGAAGATATAGTCTGTGCTTTAGTGAAAGCTAAAGAAGTTCAAGGTAAACCAAGAGAACTGCGATAAGAGTAGCGTCTTATTGTGAACAACAACCTCCAATCAGTGGTTGGAGGTTCAGTAAAGATGTATTAGACAATTTTGAAGTAGTTATCCAGGAAAAGAATATTGATGTAAATCTTATATTAGAAGGTAAAACTCAAATTGTATGGGGGGATCCTGAAAAACTTTTGCGTGTTATTCAAAATTTATTAGATAATGCTATTAAATTTCAAAATGGTGTTATTACAATTGAAACTATTGAAAAGAATGAAAAACTTTGGATCTATATGAAAAATAATGGGGAGCCTATTCCAAAAGAAGAAATCAGCAATATTTGGGATAGATTTTATAAATCTGATCGCTCTAGAGGAAAAGATAAAAAAGGAATGGGGATAGGTCTTGTTATAGTAAAGGAACTGATTAAGCAACATGGTGAAGCTGTAGGAGTTAGTTCTGATGAAAACGGAAGCACCTTTTATTTTTCAGTACAAAAAACAGAGTTATTTTAAAGGTAGCATTTTATGCTTTGTAGATGGAATACTCTAAAATAATATTAACAAAATGCTTCAACTTATAAGTATGTCCACTATATATTAAACATTGAAAAATAATGAAGAAATTTTTTATGCATAAAAACATAATATTTGGGTAAAATTTTTGTAAACAAATATTTTAAAGAGGTGAATTTATGGATTTGCAAAAGTTTACTAAGCGTTCTCTTGAAGCTATTCAAGAAGCTCAAGCTTTAGGTTTAGAATATGGTCATAACCAAGTTGATCAAGAACATTTATTGATGGCTTTATTAGATCAAGAAGATGGATTAATTCCATCTATTTTAGAAAAAATGAAAATAGATGTGTTAAGCTTTAGAAATAGTGTAGAGGCATTGTTAAAAAAGCGTCCATCTGTGAGTGGTCCAGGACGAGAAGCAGGAAAAATTTATGTAACTGCAGAGCTTGATAAAGTATTAAATAAAAGTGAAAAAACAGCAGCAAAAATGCAAGATGAATATGTTTCTGTAGAGCACCTGATGCTCTCTTTAATAGAATATAGTAACTATGAAATAGGTAATTTATTTAGGACATACGATATAAATAAGAAAAACTTTAGAGAAGTATTAAAACAAATTAGAGGAAATACTCGTGTTACTAGTGATAACCCTGAAGATGTTTATAATGTACTTGAAAAATATGGATATGACTTAGTAGCAAGAGCTATTGAAGGAAAACTTGAACCCATAATTGGTAGAGACAATGAAATAAGAAATGTTATAAGAATTTTATCAAGAAAAACTAAAAATAATCCAATTTTAATAGGAGAACCTGGCGTTGGTAAAACAGCTATTGCAGAAGGACTTGCACAGAGAATTGTTGAAGGAGATGTTCCAGAAAATTTAAGAGATAAAACTGTATTTTCATTAGATATGGGTTCATTAATTGCTGGTGCAAAATTTAGAGGAGAATTTGAAGAACGTCTTAAAGCTGTTCTTGACGAAATAAAAAATAGTGATGGACGTATAATTTTATTTATAGACGAAATTCATACTATTGTTGGTGCTGGAAAAACAGATGGAGCCATGGATGCTGGAAATCTATTAAAACCACTTTTAGCACGTGGTGAATTGCATTGTATTGGAGCAACAACATTAAATGAACATAGACAATATATAGAAAAAGATGCTGCTCTTGAAAGAAGATTTCAACCTGTTATAGTTTCTGAACCAACTGTAGAAGATACTATTGCCATATTACGAGGTCTTAAAGAAAGATATGAAATTTATCATGGAGTACAAATTCAAGATAGTGCATTAATTGCAGCAGCAACTCTATCAAATAGATATATCTCAGACAGATTTTTACCAGATAAAGCAATAGATTTAGTTGATGAAGCTTGTGCTATGATACGTACAGAAATTGATTCTATGCCAACTGAAATAGATGAAATTTCAAGAAAAATTATGCAACTAGAAATTGCTGAAACTGCTTTAAAAAAAGAAGATGATGCTATTTCAAAAGAAAATTTAATTAATACACAGCAACTATTAGCTGAATTAAAAGAAAAATTTAGTACTATGAGACTAAAATGGGAGCAAGAAAAAGAAATTATTACAAATGTAAAAGATATAAAAGCTAAAATTGAACAAGCTAATTTAGACATTCAAAAAGCTGAAAGAATTTATGATTTAAACAAAGTAGCTGAATTACAATATGGGTTAATCCCAAATTTGCAAAAGCAACTTGAAGAAGCTCAAAGAAAAGTGCAAGAAAATAGTTCAACTCAATTTTTAAGAGATAAAGTAAATGAAGAAGAAATTGCAAAAATTATATCTCGTTGGACTCATATTCCAGTTACAAAACTTATGGAAGGTGAACGCCAAAAGTTAATGGAGCTTGAAGAAACTTTGCATGAAAGAGTAGTTGGACAAAATGAAGCTGTTGTTAAAGTAAGCGATGCTATTATTCGTGCACGAGCAGGCATTAAAGATCCAAATAGACCTATTGGGTCATTCTTATTTTTAGGGCCAACAGGAGTTGGTAAAACAGAACTTGCAAAAGCTTTAGCTAAAGCATTATTTGATGATGAAGGAAACATGATAAGAATTGATATGAGCGAATATATGGAAAAACATGCTGTAGCAAGACTTATCGGAGCTCCTCCAGGTTATGTTGGATATGAAGAAGGTGGGCAACTTACAGAAGCTATTAGAAGAAAACCTTATGCAGTACTTCTTTTAGATGAAGTTGAAAAAGCTCATGCCGATGTATTTAATGTATTATTACAAGTGTTGGATGATGGTAGAATTACAGATTCAAAAGGAAGAACTGTAGATTTTAAAAATACTATCATTATATTAACATCAAATATTGGATCAGATTTAATTTTAGATGGAATTGATGAACAAGGCAATTTAAATCCAAATGTAGAAGAACATGTTATGCAAAGACTGCAATCACATTTTAGACCAGAGTTTTTAAATAGATTAGACGAAGTTATTTTATACAAACCTTTAACGTTTAATGAAATAGAGAAAATTATTGATTTATTAATTGAGCAACTGAGACATAGATTATCTCAAAAACAATTAAATATAAAATTAACTCAAAGTGCAAAAAAATATATTGCAACTGCTGGATTTGATCCTGTATTTGGAGCAAGACCGTTAAAAAGATTTTTGCAACGTCAAGTGGAAACTCTTATTGCAAAAAAAATTATTGCAGAAAATATAGAACCACATTCAACATTTACTGTTGACTACCAAAATGAAAGATTAGCAATTAAT
The DNA here is from genome assembly GCA_001983475.1 of Candidatus Epulonipiscium fishelsonii. Lineage (GTDB taxonomy): Bacteria > Bacillota > Clostridia > Lachnospirales > Cellulosilyticaceae > Epulopiscium_A. The sequence goes on from LJHD01000084.1 coordinate 3,349, forward strand.
ATTTAATACATTAAAATTCTTATAAATTTTCTATACTTTAAAAAAAATAGATTTTAAATATGAATATAATTAGAAAAAAATATTGATATATTAATAAAATTATATAAAAATAATTAAAATAATAACACACTTCATAAAAATATGATTAGTATATGTTAACAAAAAAATTATTTATAATTAGGTAAACATTTTTTGCTATACATCATATAGTGTGTTATTATAGTTTCAAAATATAAGAATTTTAGTTAGAAAGGTGGTAATTATGGGAGAAATACTTCTTACAATTGTAGCGTTACCTTCAGCATGTATGTATTTAAATATATTAAAAAATTCAGTGAAATAAGTTTTATTTGTGAGAAATAGGCATTTGCTTAAATAAGAAACTTAAATTTAATTGTACCTGTAGAGAGCTTTGCATCTCTCTACATATGATAGGCTACTTAATTTAATTACCACACAAACCAAATGGTGTGTGCTTGAAAAATAAAATATCCTTGGAAAATGCAAATGAATTATTTCCAAGGTAAAACTTTTGGGTTATTTTCCACTAGAGCTAAGTTTTCCTATGCCACGAATTGATTGAAATTCTAATAATTTATCATATTGAATTTCAACAGCATTAATTTTAGGAAGCTTTAATACAATGCATTGAGAAATTGCTTTTTTATAAGGATAGATTATTTTATTACTTAAAACATTGATGGAAGTATCTTTTTTACTTATGATAAATGGGATAGAATTATGGTTAGTAATTCCCACAAACCATTCACCTCTAAATCCTGAATCAATTACTCCAGCACGTTGACCAATACCTAGGCTTCCTGTAGAACCACGTTCTCTTAAAAGTGAAACATAATCTGAGCTGAATGCAGAAGCAATTCCTGTTGGTACAAGTTTAGTTTCATTTGGATTAATAAATAAATAATCTTCTTTAAAACAAGCATAAATATCAAATCCTGCATCTTCTTCACGTTTTGAAGGTATAACTGCACTAGGATTGACTTTAGAAAAATAAATATTGCAAGAAAAGCTAGTTTTTTCTGCACTAGCTTGTATAAAATTGTAATTTTCATTGGTATTTTTAGTAATATTAAGCATTGATACATAATCCTCTTTCTTCAATATCAAATAATATAATTTGATGTTGTGCTAAACTTTTTGAAACGTTAATAATTCTTTGATTTCTGCTGCCTTTAAACGCAAGGCGTAAATCTTTTTCTTTTTCTATAAAAGGTCCATCGACTAAAATATCACAATATTTTAATACATTAAAAGATTTAAAATTAACAATTAAATTTTCAAATTTATATCCTGTATAAATCCAAATATTTTTATTAGTTTCTTCTTTTATTCTACGTAATAAATGCACTAATGTTTCATCTTGATCCATTGGTTCACCACCTAAAATAGAGACCCCCTGTACATTTTGTGTATTTATATGGTTTATAAAATTATCCTCAATTTCTTTTGTCCATTGTTCACCATGTTCAAAATCTTTATATTGTGTATTAAAACATCCCTTGCAATTAAGGGTACAACCTGAAACAAATAAAGTAGCACGAATTCCAACTCCATTTGCTGTATCATATTTTCTGATTTGTGCATATTTCATATAAAACACCCTTTCATAAATTGTTCTTTAAAGATGAAGTACTCTATTTTTTATTTCTTTTGTTTTTCCTAGGTTCCAATAATTATCGCCTAAGTATCCACATGTTCGTCTAATAACGTTCATCTTGTCAGGGTCTTTATTGTGGCAAGAAGGACATTCCCATTCTAAATTATCATTTAGCAGTATCTCACCGTCAAAATTGCAAATAAAGCAAAAATCAGATTTAGTATTAAATTCAGCATACAATATATTATTATAAATATACTTAACAAGTTGTCTGAGTGCTTCTAAATTATTATTCATATTTGGAATTTCAATATAAGATATACAGCCACCAGAAGAAATAGTTTGAAATTGACTTTCGAATTTTAATTTAGAAAATGCATCTATTTGTTCTCTTATATCTATATGATACGAATTAGTGTAATATCCTTTATCTGTTATATCAGTTATTGAACCAAAATTTTTTTTATCTATCTTTGCAAAGCGATAGCAAAGTGATTCTGCAGGAGAACCATACAAGCCAAATCCTATATTTGTATTTTCTTTCCATTTTAAAACTACCTGGTTTAAATAATTCATTAGTTGCAAGGCAAAATTTTCGCCCACTGAAGTTGTATGCGAAAACCCAGTCATAAGTTTTGTAACTTCATAAATACCAATATATCCGAGTGATATTGTTGAATATCCGTTTATAAGAAGTGGATCAATAACATCACCTTGATTAAGTCTTGCAATTGCACCGTGTTGCCAGTGAATAGGAGAAGTATCAGAAAGTGTTCCTTTCAAAAAATTATGTCTATACATCAGTGCTTCAAAGCATAGTTCTAATCTTTCATCTAGTAATTTCCAAAATATATCTTTATCCCCTTTAGAAACAATACCTATTTGAGGTAAATTAAGACTGACTACCCCTTGATTAAATCTTCCTTCAAATTTATATTTACCATTAGTATCTTTCCAACAATTTAAAAACGACCTACATCCCATGGGTGAAAATATATTTCCTTCATAAAGTTTTTTCATCTCTTTGGCAGATATATAATCTGGATATAATCTCTTAGCACTGCATTTAATGGCAAGGTTTGTTAAATAATCAAACTCTCCACCTTGAAATGAATTATATTCATGTAAAACATAGATAAGTTTTGGAAAAGCAGGTGTTGTGTATACACCTTTTTCGTTCTTTATTCCTTTTAATCTTTGTGTAAGAATTTCTTGGATAATTTGTACTACTTCGTTAACGTATTTAGAGTCTTTGTCAATATTTAAAAATAAAGTTACAAATGGAGATTGTCCGTTTGTTGTTATTAAATTATTAAGCTGATATTGTATAGTTTGAATTCCTGCT
>LJHD01000085.1 GCA_001983475.1 Candidatus Epulonipiscium fishelsonii
TATTGCTGCAACAATAATTACACCACCTGATGTAGTGTCTCAATTAATGTTAGGATTGCCAATGGTAGTACTTTTACAAATTAGTATTGCTATAAGTAAATTAGCAAATAAACCTTTTTTTAAGAAAAAAGAAGACAATTATGCTGATTAAGAAAACGGCTGTTGTATTAGAGTATATTTACTCTGAAACAACAGTTTTTTTATACCAAAAAATATTACAGATTTATCATCATCATTATTAAATAACCTATATTTATAATGAATTTTTCTTTAACTCACTAGTGTTTATAATTTCTTTAACTATGCCAACTTTGGGACGGTTCCCTAAAATAATAATTCTATCAAACCATCTGTCTTGTATCATTTGTTTTAAAATAGGTTTTTTATAACAATCTTTTATATCATTTCCATGAATTGTGCAAAGAATAGAGACTCCTGCACCTAATGCTTCTTCGAGTGCTAATAAATCTTCTTGTCTGCCTATTTCATCAACAGCTAAAACTTGGGGAGACATTGATCGAATTAACATTTTCATGCCTTCAACTTTTGGACACGCATCTAAGACATCTGTACGAATGCCCACATCATTTTGAGGAATTCCTTTATAACAACCTGCAATTTCAGATCTTTCATCAACTACACCTACAGTAAATGGCCCTTGACCATAAAATCCGTTACTAAAATTTCTGATTATATCTCTTAAAATTGTTGTTGTTCCACATTTTGGAGGGGATATAATCAGTGTATTACAAGGTTTTCGGTTTTGAAGTATATTAGGCATTATTTTGTCACTGCATCCAATAATTTGGTGAGCAACACGAATATTTAATCCATTTATATCTTTTAAAGTTCTAAGTTTTTGGTTTTGAACAACAGCTTTACCTGTAACTCCTATTCTATGTCCTCCTTCAATAGTTAAAAATCCTTGTCTTAGTTCATCTTCTAAAGAATACATAGAAAATCCGCTTATAAATTTTAATGTAGCATCTATATCTTCTCTTAAAACTATATAGCTATGTTCTGCTTTTACTATTCCACTTATATTGATACCAAATTCCTCTTGATCTTTATAAATAAGAATAGGCTTATCTATTCTCATTTTAATTTCTTGTATATTGTCAAATATTTGCTTTGATATACTATTAAACATTTTTTTTATATGCATTGGAAAAATTTCAAACATCCTTATCTCCCTTCTTAAACTAAACCTTATTTCGT
>LJHD01000086.1 GCA_001983475.1 Candidatus Epulonipiscium fishelsonii
ATATACAAAATTATAAAAAATAAATAGGGATAAATATATTAAAAATGTTGACTATATATCAGTATACTTATACAATATGAAAAGACATTTAGTTTTTTATATACAATTTAAAAGTTATTGGAAAGTAAGATTGTTCAAATATACTATATATTAGCATTAATCCAATTTATGTTGAATATAAATTTAAATATGTGTTAATTATAATAAATAAAAAGTAATACATATTTATTATGGAAAGGAAAGAAATATGTTAAAATTAACAGCAGTATTATTTATGACAATAGACCATCTTGCAGCGGGATTGTTTAGTGTTGGACTTCTTGAAGAAAATTTATATATTATTTTAAGAATTTTAGGTAGATTAGCTATGCCAATTTTTGCTTATCAAATTGCTTATGGTTTTATCAAGACTAGTAATTACCAAAAATATCTAACTAGATTAACTATTATGACAATTGTGGCGCAAATACCTTTTTATCTACTAATGTATAATTGGCGAATTGATATAGAAGAATTATTTAATTTGGATATGTATTATGGATTGTTTTCCTATTGGAATATTGGGTTAACATTTGTTTCAGCGTTGATAATATTAAAATTAACAACCTTGGAAAAAAATATACTTAACTATACATTAAGTTTTCTAGCTATATTAATAATAATTGTATTTTCAGATGTAAGTGATTATGGACTTTATGGAATTTTAACAGTTATTATATTTTATGTATCTATAAAGTATAGTTTTGACTTTAATAAAATGTTTATGCTATACTTAATTTTAAATTTATGTTTTAACCAGTTAACTATACAAACATTTTCAGTTTTTAGTGTTTTGCTAATAAAATATATTCCACATACTAGATTTAAAAATGATAGATGGTTATTTTATATTTTTTATCCAGTCCATATGTTGATTATATATTTTATAACTCAATTTGTATAATAACAGATTTATTCACGTTGTTGCTAAATCCGTTATAAATAAAAAAATGAACTATAGCTGACTATAGTTCATTTTCACGTATACATATTTTATTGCCAAAACTTTAGTTATATGGATATAAGAGCTTTTTAAAGTATTGCAAATTTATAACGTGGTCTACTCATTGAAACAGAAACTTCAATTTTTTCCTTTCTAGTATAAGTTATATCATATTTACAATTTCCAACAATCAGACCTTTAATTTCAACAAAATTCAATTCAGTAGGTAATTGTGGTTTAACAGAAACCTTTTTATTTGGTGCATCAACCTTTATCCCTAGAATATCCTCCAAGAAAACATGGTGAATTCCATATCCAGACCAAAACTGCATAAAGCAGCCATCATCAGGCAATATTTCACTGATTGTACATGGCATTCCTATATTTGCACACTCGACTAGCTTTTTTATTAAGTCATATGCTCTATCGATTTCACCATTTTGAGCAAATACTTTTGCTAAATATCCAGTATTAATTGACATAGACTTATTTAAAGTATAAATGTCTTGAGTTGTATCGTCTTTATCATCACATAAACAAGCTAATTTCATTCCGTATTTGTTATAAAAGTTAGATTGTTTCATTTGCTCAATTCCAATTTTCTTAATATCTTCAGGAACAAAGCTTTGGGTGTAAGGTAAAATACAAATCCAGTTTTTAAGAACCACTGGAATAAGCTCGTCTGGAGCATATTCTTTTGAAAGTAGCTTATTAAAATATTCTTCAAGATAATTACTTAGAGTTGGAGTATTTTTAATTGAATTAACAAGAATATCACGACTTGCTTCTACTTCATCTTTAGTGCAAATAATATCACCAAAAAATTTATCTTCCTTAGAATAAAATTTATCCATAACTTCATTTTCAAGTTTAATTCTTTTCTTTTTGTAACTCTTTACAAGATGAGGTTTTTTTAAAATTGTGCTTATAAGTTCAAGATTTCGATATGCATCAATAGTCAAAATTGCAATATCCAGCAATCTCCCGTCAATTCCTGGAACTTCAACAATTCCGCTGCCTTTTGGGCACATAGAACCTTCCTTTATTTTGCTTTCCACCCAATTCATTCCGTAAACACAAAAATTGAACATCTCTTTAAGAAATTTCTTATCTCCAGTCCATTTATATGTCTCATAAACTGCACTAATAAAATGAGGGGTTTCTTGTAAATTTCCTTTTGCCCATACTAACCCAAATGGAGAAACTTCATGGATAACACGACCATTGTTGTTTTCTTTTTGTGATAGAGATTTAAGCAGCCTTAATGTTTGCTTAGTCATATCATGTTGACCAACAGCAAGAGTTCCAAAGCTACCATAAGTGGTGTCACAGCCAAAAAACCATGGAAAATCTGGATAACCAGCAGTGTATCCTTCTCCAACATTATCTATATTTTGAACTAACATATCATAATTTAATTTTAATCCATCAAATATTTGATCGAAAATAGCATCGTTAGTTTTTATGCTAGTGTGGTTTAATAGTTGTTGACGACGTTGCTTTTGCTCGTCAATCAATTTTTCATAAGAAAGAACTTGGTTGATAGATACTTTTGGCAAATCTTCATCTTCTGATTTATCAACTACAATGTTTATAAAATTTGGAGTATCCTTTGTTAAATTTAGTTTAATTCTAGTATGTTGAAAATTTGGTTCAATTTCAATTCCTACTTCTTTAGCTGTCCAACATCCTTTAATTGATATTTTAATTTGAAAGAAAATAGTAACATCACAATCAGCTTCAAACTTCATGTTTATAATACTCTTGTTATCCAAGGCGTTAACTATTTTTTTGAAATTACCTTGTGGCGTTGTATAATGAAAGATACTTTCCCCGTTGTTAAATTCATATTTTGTAGCCGTAAGTTCTTTTCCTTCGTAAAACAAATGGTATCCTTTAGATATTTTATAGGGCTGTGCAAAAATACCTGACATTTCTCCTTCTATATGAAAGCCTAGAGGTGAAAATGTTCCATCTTGATTTCCTATCATGTAAATTTTATTTGATGCTACTACATAATTCATTATTAACCTCCTATTATATAAATGCAATTTTAAACCTTATATTTGTAGCATATAAAAACTGTATTCATATTAGAATGTAAAATTTTAACAGAATTCAGCATTTATTAAATTATACTAGACGCAATTAGAAATTATCCATAAAATAATCATCTAAAAGATTAATTTAAAAATTAATGTGTGTTGATTTAATCCTGACCCTGATAAGAGTACATATGTAGAGGGAGCATAAAGTATAAAGGCCTCTATGTGCTTTTATAAAAATGCTCCCTCAATAACTCTTTTAATGGGCATAGTTTTATTTAATACCTGAAGATGTTACGCCCTCTATAAAATATCGTTGACAAATTAAGAAAAGTATAATCATTGGAATTGACAATAACATTGCACCTGCCATAGTTTGATTTGGAAAAGAAAAATATTGGCTGTTTAAAGAAGCCATTCCAACAGGCAGTGTGTACATATCTCTGGAAGTTATTAACAAGTTTGGCATAAGGAAATTGTTCCAACTGCCCATAAATGTCATAATGGTAATTGTTGTTACAGCTGGTTTCGCTAGTGGTAATGCAATTTTAAAGAAAATACCAAAACGATTTAAGCCATCTATTTCTGCAGCTTCCTCTAGACTGATTGGGAATGACAAGAAAAATTGACGCATCATAAATATATTAAAGGCATTAAATACAAAAGGTATTATCAATCCAGTATATGTATTAACAAAATTAAATTTATTTAACAACATATATTGAGGTATCATTGTAATTTGTCCTGGTATCATCATAATGCCTAAAATTGTCATAAACACAACATTTCTTCCTTTAAAATTAATTCGAGCTAGAGCATATCCTGCCATTGTGCTTAATACTACACCTAAAATAGTTACACAAACTGCTATAAAAATACTGTTAAAATACCATTTTAGTATATCGTTTTTTTCAATTAAGTTTATATAGGTATCAAAACTTAGTCCTGAAAAATCAAAATTAAGTTTAAAAGCTTCTTTTGTTGGTCTTAAAGATGTATAAAATGCCCAAAAAAAAGGAAATAATGCAATACATGCATATCCTATTGTTAAAAAGTAAAATAAAAACTTCATTGGTTTTGGCACAGATTTATTCATTTATCGCACTCCCTTTCTTTCTAGTTTTTTTGGTCGTTCTTCAAAATAGTATTTTTGGAAAATTGTTAAAGTGAATATAATTATAAACAAGCACACTGCCACTGCTGAACCATATCCTAAGCGATTTTCACCAAATGCTTTATTATATAAATAAAGTACAACAGTTGTAGTTGAACCCAAAGGCCCTCCTGTTCCGCCGGAAATAATAAATGCTTGGTCAAACATTTGTAATGTACCAATCATTCCTACAACAACAACAAACATAGTTTTTTCACTCAACATTGGAATGGTAATACTTTTAAATTGTTGCATTCCAGTGGCACCATCAATTGCTGCTGCTTCATATACATCTGAAGGAATATCTTGCAATCCCGCTAAAAATACAAGCATTTGTGTTCCTACTGTGGACCAAATTGCCATTAGCATTGCAAGTGGTAGTGCATATGTAGGGTCTGTAAACCAACTTACTGCTTTAAATCCAAATAAGCCTAAAAATTTGTTTGCTATACCATTTGTGTTAAATAAAAACATAAACATTGAAGCTGATGCAACTGCTGATGTTACAGCTGGTATATAATAAGCAACTCTGAAAAACATTTTTCCTTTGATTTTTTGATTGGCAACTGTAGCTAAACATAGTGCAATAAATGTTTGCACTGGAACAACAACAATAGAGTATTTTAATGTGTTAAATAACGCTTGATAAAAATTTGGATCTGACATTAGTTCTTTGTAGTTTTCGAATAAAACCCAAGTTGACTGTTGTGGCTTTAATAGATTATAGTCTTTAAAGCTTAAGCCAAAAGAAAATATTGCTGGACCAATAATAAAAACTATCATAAGAATTACAACTGGAGCAATAAATATCCACCCAGCTATATTTTCTAAAGTTTGTTTTTTCATAATTTTCCCCCTTATAATTAATTTTTTATAGTTACATTGTTTGCTTCCAGACTTTATAAACTGAAATATTTTGGAATGTTTTATACAGAGAAGGAGAACATTGAGATACATACGGTTTTCATTAGAAAGGACTTATATAGTTATCATACTTATTTATAGCTATAAGAGAGTACATTATATAGTTATAAGAGAGCACACTATAAAAAGGATAGTACCCTACTTTTTAATTAAGAGTCAAGGGCAAATCTTGGGATATTACTTTATATTCCTCGTAATATGCAGGGTTTGCCCTTGATATATAGAAATTATTGTTGTTCTAGTGCTTTATCAATATTTGCTTGTGCATCATCAAAAGCTTGTTGAACAGTTACACTATCATCAAGCAAGACTCTTTCCATTGCTTTTGCTGTTTCATCTACTACTGTTGAAGAAATAACTCCATAGTTAAATTCGCTTGCTACAGGTGCAAGGTCTGCAAAAACTGCTCTTTCTGGCCATTTTACTTTAAATTCCTCTAGAGCTGTTTTACGAGAAGGCATTGATCTACCTGCATCTGCAACAACTTGTTGTTGTTCGGCGGAGGTTAAAAATTTAATTACATCTTTTGCAATCTCTGGATGTTCTGTATTGTTTGATAATGAATATGCTACGGTAAATTGCATTGATGCGGGTTGTTCTTTTTTAGGAATTGGAACAACTCCATAGTCTAGGTCTGGTGCAAGCTCAAGCATGCTGTTTACCATCCAGTTTCCTTCAATTGTCATGGCAACCATTTCAGATGCAAATGCATCTCCATCCCAGCCTACACCTAGTTGTTGTGGAGTTTGTGCATATCCATCTTTTATCAGACCTATCCAATATTCATACGCTTCAATATTTTTAGGATCATTTAAAGTTGGTTTTCCATCTTTCATCATACTTCCACCATTGGAATAGAAAAATGGCTGTGCTCGATCGATTCCGTTTTGTAGTGATAGTCCCACCACTCCATCTTTTGTTAATGCTTTTGAAACTTTTGTTAATTCATCCCAAGTAGTTGGTGGTTTAAGCCCTGCTTCTTCAAACATAGCTTTGTTGTAATATAAAGCTAAAGTAGAAAAGTCTTTTGGTATTCCGTATAAAACTCCATCTTCTCCTTTAAATCCATTTAATAAAGAAGCTTCAAAATCAGCGATGTCTTCTGGTGTCATTGCATCATCAAGCGGAGCAAGTTTTCCTGCCTCTATAAATTGGCCAGCTTGAAATAAATCCATATAGAAAATATCTGGTTCATCGTTTGCGAACATACGTGTTTTAAGTACTTCCCAAAAATCGCCTGATATCGGTTCAATTATAATTTCTACGTCTTGATTTTGTTCCATATATGCTTCTGCTTGACTTGTTACAATATCCACTTCAAATGGATCAGAATATGTAGCAACTGTTATAGATATTTTTTCCGATGCTTCGCCATTGCTAGTGGTTTCTTCCGAAGTACATCCTGCTAAACTTACAACCATACTACCCAATAATACTAAACTTAATAACTTTTTTAATTTCATCTAAAATCCTCTCTTTCCGAAACGTTTTGGTTTGTGGTTTAATTATAGTAAAAATCAAATTACATGTCAATATTTTTGCTTAATATCATTTTTTTATACAAAGTGATAATATTAAGTTTGTATAAAATTACTACTAGCATAAATAAAACATTATTTTGTACGACTATAAAATATCTATGGAACTGTTACAGTTACTTATATTGATTCACGAAGTTCCAAAGAGCAACTTAAACTAGTGATTTTTTGTGTTGCTTTATTTTCGCAAATATTTATTAAAAGTTTAGCAGCTTCATATCCCTTTTTAAAATCATTTTGTGATACAGTACTTAATGAAGGCTTAATAAATTTACTAATTGGAATGTTGTCAAATCCAATTATGCCGACATCTTGTGGAATTTTTTTACCTATAGTTTGTAATGCATTCATACATCCCATAGCCATATAATCACTAGCACAAAAAAATCCGTTGATATCTGGGTAGTCTTTCATAATCTGTAGTGTTAAATGTTCTGTTTTAGCTCTATCAAAATTTCCGTTGAAAATATACTTTTGTCTATGTTCTAAATTATAGTTGCTTAAAGCTGCTAAATATCCTGCTTTTCTTTCAATACTAACTATTGCTTGGCTCTTTCCGTTTATCATAGCAATAGTTTTTTTCCCTGATTTAATAAGTGCTTCGACAGCATAAGTTGCATAAAGTGTATTGTCAGTAACAACACATCCTTTATTTTCTTTTTCAATAGGAATATCTATGCATACACATATATATTGGCTTTCTAAAAGCTCCAAAAATCTCTTATCATTATATTCAAACCCAAACAAAATAGCTTTTCCAATACCTTTTTGCTGAAAATAATTTACATATGAATTAATATCATCAGGTATAATATACATTGCAATTTCGTAGTTATTGTGATTGGCGTATTTATTAGCCCCGCAAACAATAGGGTATACAGAATTATATTCCATTAGCTCGGTTTCTTTCTCAATGCCTTTTACCACTATTGCTATTTGATTAGAAAGCTGCATAGCTAAACGTTGTGCAGACATATTTTTTACATATCCCATTGAAGTTGCTATTTTATTAACCTTTACTTTTGTGTCATCACTTACATCAGTGTGGTTGTTTAATGCTCTTGAAACTTGTGTTATTGATAAACCTGATGCCTTAGCTATATCTTTTAATGTGACCATATTATTTCCTTTCTT